>NZ_RZSG01000746.1:0-2931 GCF_003997725.1 Mesorhizobium sp. M4A.F.Ca.ET.050.02.1.1 | reverse complement strand
CATGTGAAGGCGGGCGATGTCGTGGCCCGGCTGGATGACTCGCTGCTCAAAGCCCAGCTCGCGGAGCAGAAGGCAGCGGTCGCGGAGGCGCAGGCGACGCTTGAATCCGCGAAATCGGCAGCCGCCCGCGCCGACAAACTCTTGGCCAGCAACGCCGTCAGCGCCGAGACTGCAGAGGAGAAGACAACCGCCGTCAAGACCGGCAAGGCTGGGGTCGACCAGGCGCAAGCCGCCACTGAGCGGCTGCAGGCCGAGCTCGACCGCACCACCATCCGTGCGCCGTTCGATGGCATCGTCTCCAGCAAGCCGGCGGTCGCCGGGTCGATCGTCCAGGCCGGAACCGAACTGATGAAGATCATCCGCGACGGCAGGCTGGAGGTCGGCGTGCTTGTGCCCGAGAAGGACCTGGCGGCGATCTCCGTTGGGCAGGCCGCCGACGTTGTCGACGCCTCCGGCCGCCACTTTGCCGGCAGCGTTTCCTCGATCGCCGAAACGGTCAACACCACCACGCGGCTCGCCGCCGTCTATGTCTCGCTCGGCGAAGCCTCCCGCCTGAAGCCGGGCATGTTCGCCCGCGTCTCGATCGCGACCGCCGCCTCGCAACGGCTGAGCGTCGCCGAAGCCGCGCTTGTCTGGCATGACGGCAAGCCGGCTGTCTTCGTCGTCGACGCTGCCGACAAGGTCAGCGCGCGTCTCGTCACGACCGGCACGCGCCAGAGCGGCCGTGTCGCCATCGAAAGCGGTCTCTCCGAAGGCGATCATGTCGTGGTCGCCGGCGCCGGCTTCCTCTCGGACGGCAATCTGGTGCGCGTCGCCTCCGCCGTGGCCGACGCCGGCGCTGCCGCGGGCTCGACGGGGAGCGCGCAATGAACGCCATTTCTTCCTGGTCGATCCGCAACCCGGTTCCGACCATCGTGCTCTTCCTGTCGCTTACCATCGCCGGCCTCTACGGCTTCATGCAGCTGCGCACCAACAACATGCCCGACATCGACCTGCCGACCGTCACCGTGACTGTGGCGCAGCCGGGCGCGGCTCCGAGCGAGATGGAAGTTCAGGTCGCGCGGGTGATCGAGAATGCCGTGGCGACACTGGAAGGCGTCGACGATGTCTCGACCTCGATCAGCGAGGGCTCGTCCGTCACCACGGTCGAGTTCACCCTCGGCACCGATCCGGAGACTGCCACCAACGACGTCCGCAACGCGGTCTCGGGCGTGCAGTCCAGCCTGCCGGCCGCCGCCCAGACACCGGTCGTGGCCAAGGTCAACGCCAACGGCAATTCGGTGCTGACCTATGTCGTCGAGGCGCCGACCATGTCGCCCGATCAACTGAGCTGGTACATTGACAACGACGTGGCCAAGGCCCTGCTCGGCGTCGACGGCGTCTCCAAGATCACCCGCTCCGGCGGCGTCGACCGTGTCATCCGCGTCGAGCTCGATCCCGACCGCCTGGCCGCGCTCGGCATCAGCGCCGGCGACGTCAGCCAGACGCTGGCATCGAACAACGTCAACCAGCCCGGCGGCCGCGCCACCATCGGCGGCCAGGAGCAGTCTGTGCGCACGCTGGCCAGCGCCACCACGGTCGAGGCGCTCGCCGACACCCGCATGGCGCTTTCCAGCGCCGGCGACGTCAAGCTTTCCGATCTCGGCACCGTGGTCGACAGCTGGGAGAAGCCGCGCCAGGCCGCCTATCTCGACGGCAAGCAAGTCGTTGCCTTCAACGTCTACAGGTCGGTCGGATCGAGCGAGATCGACGTCGTCAAGGCCGCGCGCGCGGCGATCGCCGAAATCGGCGCGAAAGCCACTGGGGCGAAGTTCAGCGAGGTCACCTCCTCGTCCGGTTTCGTGCAGGAAAGCTATGACGCGGCCCTCGAGGCGCTGTGGCTCGGCGCCCTGCTCGCCGTCGGCGTGGTCTGGTTGTTCCTGCGCGACATCAGGGCGACGCTGGTGTCGGCGGTCGCCATGCCGCTGTCGCTGATCCCGACCTTCGCCGTCATGGCGGCCCTGGACATCTCGCTGAGCAACATCACCTTGCTCGCGCTGTCGCTGGTGGTCGGCATCCTCGTCGACGACGCCATCGTCGAGATCGAGAACATCGTTCGCCATATGCGCCAGACCGGCGCCAGCGCCTATCAGGCGGCGATCGAGGCCGCCGACGAGATCGGCCTTGCCGTGGTGGCGACCACCGCGACCATCGTCGCGGTGTTCCTGCCGGTGGCCTTCATGCCCGGCATTCCCGGAAAATTCTTCATCAGCTTCGCCATCGCCGTCTGCGTGTCGGTGCTGTTCTCGCTGCTGGTGGCGCGCATGCTCACGCCGCTGTTGGGCGCCTATCTGGTGCGCGCCGGCGGCCACAGCGAGGACGACCTCCCGGCCTGGGTGCCGACCTATCTCTGGCTGCTGCGCAAGGCGCTCAATTGCCGCTGGATCACGCTGTTCGCCGGCATAGCCTTCTTCGCCGGCTCGATGCTCCTGGCCACGAAACTGCCTACCGAATTCATGGCGGCGGCCGATCGCGGCCGCTCAATGATCTCGGTCGAACTGCAGCCGGGCTCGACGATCGAGCAGACAACGGCCGTGGTGCAGGACATTACAGAGCGCCTCGAGCGTGAACCGGCCGTCGACAGCGTCTTCGCCACGATCGGCACGGCCGCTTCCTCGGGCGGCGGGCCGAACCAGAGTTCGAGCTCGGCCGAGGTGCGCACCGCCACCGTCACGATCAATCTGAAGCCGCGCGCCGAACGCTTGCTCAGCCAGCAGGCGTTCGAAGCCGAAGCCTCGCCGAAGCTGAACGACATTCCTGGTGCCCGCATCCAGTTCGGCGCCGACGGCTTCTCCGGCGCCAAGGTGTCGATCACGCTGGTCGGCGATGATGGCGCAGCGCTCGAAAAGGCGAGCGATGCCCTGATCGACGAGATGAAGTCGGTGCCCGGCC
>NZ_RZSG01000745.1:0-2933 GCF_003997725.1 Mesorhizobium sp. M4A.F.Ca.ET.050.02.1.1 | reverse complement strand
GCTGTCGCCGGACCAGCCGTTTCCCGGAGCCAACGCAGTCATTCCAGTGGCAGGCGCTGCCGTTCTGGTCTGGCCGCATTCGCGCTCGTTCGTGTCGCGATTCCTTTCGACCGCTCCGCTCCGCCTGACGGGAAAGATTTCTTACAGCCTCTACCTGTGGCATTGGCCGATTCTGGTCTTCTTCCGTCACTACGCGGGCACCGCGAATCCGACAGCCGCGGAGGCATCGGTCCTGATCGCAGGCAGCTTTCTGACGGCCTATCTCTCCTGGCGATTTGTCGAAGAACCTGTGCGCAGTTGGCGGGCACCGCCGATGAGAAGCGTCACTGCCGGCGCCGTCGCAGCGCTGATGGTTGGTTTAAGCGGCAATTCAATCTCCGAAGCCGGTGGGTTCACCAGCAGGATTCCGAAAGAGGTTGAGGCCCTGCGCAGTCTCGAAGTCATGTGGGATTGGCCTTGTCCGCAGATGGTCAGGATACCCGAACTGGGCAGCACGTTTTGCGCCTTTGGCGCGCCCTGGGAAAAAGCGAAGCACCGCGGCATGCTTTGGGGCGACAGTCATGCAGAGCATCTTGCGCCGCTGCTGGACGTCGTCGGACAGCGGGAAGACACCGCTTTCTTCCTGTACCGGGCTTGCCCGGCGGCTTTTGGGAAGGGCGTCAACCGCGCCTACCCTGGGCAGCCCCGCTATCAGGAAATCTGTGCATCGTCCCGGCAGGCGGCGGTCGGCATGCTGGGTCGGCGCTCGGACATCGACATTGTCGTGCTGTCATCCGCCTGGACCAGCCTTGCCACCACCGATGTCCGAGCTGACGATGGGCGCAACGCCGACAAAGTGCTGTTGCTGCGCGACGGTTTGCAAAGCCTCGTCGCGGAGATCACCACGCATCATCGACGAATCGGGATTGTCGGCCAGGTTCCGGGGCCGGGTCTGGATCTCACCTCGTGTGCAGCGATGCGGGAAACCAAGATTTTGCGGCGTTGTTCAACGGAGATGGATAGCGAAAGAATACTGAAGATATGGGCGCCGACGGTCGCGGCGCTCGGATCCCTGGCCAGGAAGGACCGGGTATTCTTCCTGGATCCGGTGAATGGCATGTGCCCGAACAGACATTGCACCACCTACGTCAACGGCGAGTTCATCTATCGCGATGCATCGCACATTCGCAGGAATCTTGGACCCGTCACAGACGGCGAGCTCGCAAGAATGATCGGTTTCTTCCCGGCTCTTGCCGCCGACGGAGGCCAGCTCCGGATGTCAGAGACCGTCAACCCGAAGCTTTTGGCGGCGCATCGCAGCAATTGATGACGATGAGGAACGGCACGACAACAATGGCAGTGGCGGTCCAGCCTTGAGGATGGACACGGCTTCTCGATCGGATGAGGTGCCGGCTGGCCCGCAGCCGTTGCCTCGAGGTGCCACAGCGATCGCACCAATCGTTCACCGGGCGGACGTAGACGGGCTTAGAGCTCTCGCCGTCCTGGCTGTGCTTTTCTTCCATCTGAGAATCTCAGGGTTCACCGGCGGCTTCGCCGGCGTCGACGTCTTTTTCGTCATCAGCGGCTTCCTGATCACCCAGATCGTGGCAGCCGAGATCGAAGCGGGCTGTTTCAGCCTCGCTCAGTTCTATTCGCGCCGGGCGCGGCGGCTACTGCCAGCCTTTTTCATGACGCTGGCGGTCTCGAGCGTCGCGGCGTTTCTTCTGTTTGCGCCGCAGCATATGGAGAGCTTCGCCGGGTCTCTTCTGGCCGCGACGTTCGGCGTTTCGAACGTCCTCTTCTGGCGCGAGTCCGGCTATTTCGATCTCGGCGCGCGCGTCAAACCGCTCCTTCATACCTGGTCGCTGTGCGTGGAGTGGCAGTTCTACCTCGTCTGGCCGCTGCTGCTGACACTTCTTTGGATCGTCTTCCGGCGGCGCGTGTTCTGGCCTGTTCTGGCCATGGCGATCTCAGGCTTCTGCCTTATCCTGGCGTTCCAGGACGGGTCATTTTGGCTGCTTTCGGGAACGCGGGCGGCGGACTGGATTGCGGACGGCCGCGCCACCGTCTTTTACAACACGCCCTTTCGCGTTTTCGAGTTCGCTTGCGGAGCGACATTGGTCTGGCTTCGGAAGCCCCCCTCCGTCATAGCTCACGAGTTTATCGCCTTGCTGGGGCTGGCTATCATCGGGGGTGGCATCTTCTTTCTCGATGGCGGTGCGGCACCCCCGGCCTGGAACGCGCTTCCCCCGACCCTGGGCGCAGCGATGGTGCTGCATGCCGATCGCTCGCAATGGGTAAGCCTTGTCTTACGCAACAAGCCGACAGCCTACATCGGACGCATCAGCTATTCGCTCTACCTCGTCCATTGGCCCGTGATCGTATTTTGCGAGTACGCCCTGCTTCGGCCGCTGTCGCCAACGGAAACGATGCTAGCCGGTTTCCTGGCGTTCGCCCTGGCCGTCTTGATGTTTCACCTGGTTGAACAGCCCTGCCGGGCCGGCCGCGGATTCGTCTCGCCTCCCAGGCTTGCCTTGGCAGGCATTGTCTCCTTCGCGCTGGTCAGCTGGTCGATGCGGGATGGCCTGCCCTGGCGTGTGCCATCGGTTGCCGCTGGAACAGAACTGGCCGATAGCGCGGCATTGAAAGCGATCACCGGTTCGCTGGGCTGCCCGGACTTCTGCGAATTCGGAAATCTCAAGAGCCCAAGGAAAATCCTCGTTGTCGGGGACTCGCACGTCGACCACTACACGCGCGCTCTGGAAGAGCTTGGTGGGAAGGACTTTCATTTCCTGTTGGCGCAAGCGGGCAACTGCTATTTCGGAGCGAATCTTCAGACCCGGACCAACGGCGCGGTCACGCAACATTGCCGCGTGGCGACTGATCAAGCCGCTCGGTGGCTGAAAGCGGGAGGGATCTCCGCCATCGTGCAAGCCCAGCGGTGGCCCGGATAC
>NZ_RZSG01000744.1:0-2937 GCF_003997725.1 Mesorhizobium sp. M4A.F.Ca.ET.050.02.1.1 | reverse complement strand
GTTCAACGACTTCATGTACATCAAGCTTTCGGGCGAAAACGCCACGCCCAACGGCATCGTCGCCGACAGCGTCAGCGTCGACTCCGAGAGCGTGACCTACACCGCGGCTGGCGAATATCGCCTGATCGACGACGCCTCGGGCAGCCTCGATCTCCTGGCGGGTGCCCGGATCTGGTCGGTCGATACCGACATATCCTTCAGCGGCGGAGCCTTCGACGGGCTGACCTTCAGCGAAGGCGATACCTGGGTTGACGCGCTGGCTGGATTCAAAGGGCGCTATAACATCAATTCCGAGTGGTATCTGAGCGGCTGGGCCATGGCCGGCGGCGGCTCGTCGGACTACATGTGGGATCTGTGGGGCGGCGTCGGTTATCAGGTCAACGACAAGTTCTCCGCCCTGATCGGCTATCGTGCCTCCGGGGTCAATTACGACAACGGCGACGGCTTCGTCTTCGACGTCGTCCAGCAGGGACCGGTAATCGGGGCGATCTACCGCTTCTGATCCGGCGGCACCCGGCAGAGACTACTGATGCGCTCGCCTATGAAGGCTTGCGGCTGCTCGCCATCAACATTGTCACATCCCGCCTGCGCATGCCGTCAGGGACGGATATATACTTGCCGTAACCGCTTACGCTTTGAACCACTACTTTACTTGAACCGAATCCCCCTGCTTTACGCCGGCCGAGTCCGGGCAAAATGTCTTCGCATTCAACGCGTGATGCAACGGAAGCCGAGGTGGCATGTGGATGTGTCTACAGGCTGCGCCATGCGCGCGGCCGGGCGGTAACGGCGGCAGTAGCTGGGAGCGCACAGGAAGGATCCGCCCTTGGTTACCCTGCGTGGAATCCTGATGTCGGGCGTCAGCGGATCGTAGCTCGCCTCGCGTTCGCCGCCGCGCGGGTTGGCAATCGTGCAACAAGGGCTCTCGATCCGGCGGTGCTCCTGGTACCAGTCAGTCGTCCACTGCCAGACATTGCCAGCCATGTCGGAGAGCCCGTAGCCGTTTGCCGGAAAAGAGCCGACCGGCGCTGTCCATTCGTAGCCGTCCTCGCAATCGTTGCGGAATGGGAACTCGCCCTGGTACGTGTTGGCCATGTGCTGCCCGCCCGGGGTTAGCTCGTCGCCCCATGTGAACTCAGCGCCATCCAGCCCGCCCCTGGCGGCGAACTCCCATTCGGCCTCTGTCGGAAGCGCCTTACCCGCCCAGTTCGCATACGCTTCCGCGTCCTGGTACGCGATGTGCACGACAGGATGATTTTCGAGGCCCCTGAGTCCGCTGGCAGGCCCGCGAGGATGCCGCCAGTTCGCACCGCGCACATAGGCCCACCAGTTGTAGTGATTGCCGCGATCAATGCTGCGTGAAGGCCTCACGAACAAGGCCGAAGCCGGTATCAACGATTCAGCGCTGGCCCCGGGATAGTCCGCCGCATTTGCCGGACGCTCGGCCACCGTGACGTAGCCGCTGGCCTCGACAAAGCGCTTGAACTCACCATTCGTGACAGTCGTGCGATCCATCCAGAAGCCACCGACGACAACGCGATGCGCCGGCGCCTCTTCGGGATAGTGATGGTCGGATCCCATCAGGAACTCGCCGCCAGGGATCCAGACCATAGCGCCGTGCGACGAGGCCGCTGGCTCTGTGGCAAGTCGTGCCTCAGTCATCGGGCGGCCTCGTCTGGACGGCGGTAACTCATCCGCCTTTCAATCCCCCGCAGCGAACATTTCTTGCGGGCTTGGTGTCACCAGCGGTGTGAAGTACGTCAACCGCAGAGCTTCCATAAGCAACAGTGGAGGCTTCATCTGGCTCGCAAGCTCGGTAATTCTTGCCTGCAGCTCCTTGACCTTATCAGGGTTCTTGTCAGCCAGATTGGTGGCTTCTGATTTGTCCTGGGCCAAATTAAAAAGCTCGACCTTCTGCGGTAACGTAGCTGACCATACCAGTTTCCAATCGCCCTCGCGCACGGCGCCGGACATCGGATCAACGTTGTAGACAATCTCGGTGCGCGGCGCAGGTTTCCCATCGCTGATGGCCGGCCACATATCCATGCCGTCCAGCGGCTTGTTCTTGTCGAGCTTGGCACCAGCCAACCCGGCCAGGGTTGGCAACATGTCGACGACGTGCATCAGGCCATTGAAGACACCAGGCTTGATCTTGCCGGGCCAATTCATGAAGGCAACCGAGCGAGTGCCCCCCTCATAGAGGGTGCCCTTGCCTTCGCGATATGGCCCATTATTGGCGGGAAGTTTGCCCTCCACCTTCGAGTCACCCGTAAACATCGAGTTGATGACGCCGCCATTGTCGCTCATGAAAACGATAAGGGTGTTGTCGCGAATCCCCTTCTTCTCAAGGGCGGCCACGACATTTCCCACCTCGTCATCGATCACCGTGATCATGGCGGCATAGGCTCTACGGTTCTCGTCGGTGATGTTGCTAAACCGGTCGAGATATTCCTTCGGGGCCTGGAAGGGCGTGTGAGGCGCGGTGAAGGCGAGGTAGAGAAAGAGGGGCTTTTTCGGGTCGTGGGTGTTGATGACCCGGACAGCCTCCCGACCGAACAGGGTGTTGTCGAAGCCCTTCTCCTTGATCGGCTTGTTGTTTCGGTACCAGTCGGGGATACCGTGCGAAGCATGTTTGAAATGGTCGATCTCGCCGACGGTTGCCCCGTAGAATGAATCGAATCCACGTTGTTTCGGCCAGTAATCCGTCTTGGCATGGCCAAGGTGCCATTTGCCGCTCATCGCCGTTTGATAACCGGCGCCTTTGAGGACCTGCGGAAGAAGGGTTTCGTCCAGCGGAAGACCATAGGTTCCCGCAGCGGGGACAACGCCAACCTGCATGCCATAGCGTAGCGGATAGCGGCCGGTCATGAGGGCGCAACGCGTTGGCGTGCACATCGGCTGCACGTAATATTCCTCGAGCTTCGCCCCCTCCGCGGC
>NZ_RZSG01000743.1:0-2945 GCF_003997725.1 Mesorhizobium sp. M4A.F.Ca.ET.050.02.1.1 | reverse complement strand
GCGAAACCCGCTGCCGAGGGGACAGCAGCGGGCTTGGCTTCAAGGCTAGCCGGAAGAGGGGATTGGGACACAAGGGCATCCGGCCAGCCCTTTCAACGAGGGTGGCGATCGTTTGTTCCCATGCCGTTCGCATATATTAGCAATCTCTTGACTAAACCCGCGCTCGCCCCAGAATCGCCTGCATCAGCGCTGGGGCTCTTTAACCTTCAGTGGTAACGCTACAGGGCCTGTAGCCATTCCCCTGCGGCTGCGTATGCTTCAATGGTTGGCCTTGCCCGGATGTCCTGCCGCTGCCATTTGCTTGTTGAACGCTGCGGCTTCTTGCTCCGTATCGAATGGACGGGCGGTAGCCGTTCCATCGGGAGCGATGACTACGGCCAGGTATGGCAGGCCGCGCGCTGGCGGGTGATAGACGGCATAGATCGTGCTGCGCTTCATTCCCTTCATGCTAACTGGACTCAAAGACTTCGCCTAGCCTTGCGTTGAATTCAAAAGCCGATCCCGGTGAGCGATGTGCAGAAGTTGCATCTGCTCGAACAGGGTCAAAAGGTCCTCGGCCAAGTCTGCCCTGAAGCCCTTCTGGTGGAAGTCGGCAACAATCTCCCGCTGGCGTGCAATATGTCGCTCGCCCAAAAGCACATGCTGCTCCAGCATCGCCAGAAGGGTTTCCCTCATGGCTAAGCGATATCAGATTTCTCGCGCTTTTTATAGGGGCGCTTCGGCGCAACAACGTCGCCGGGTCGTTTTTCACCCTTACGTTCCGCCGCCCAAACGGAACATTTGCTCGCTCCTAGAGTTGGTCGGCATGGACACTTGGACTTCCCTCGATATCAGCGCCGCAGCCCTGAAACGGGCGCAAAAGCTTCGCGAGGAAAATGACCGTGTCCGGAAGCAGGCGGCGGCAGAACTGGCCAGGGCTCACGAACTGATCGCCGATATTGCCGAGCTTCTGGGCGCTCGCGGCCTGAGGCGCGATTGAACCGTGCGGGAAGTCACCGAGGCAGACACCCACAGCCCGGCTCGCTTTATCGAGGTGACACAGGATTTTAGCGGCCGGGCCGTGTCCCAGAAGCTGGGCTCCAAGGGGCACGGTAAGAATGCAGTCTTTTGTTAGCACGCACAACAGGGCCAAAGGTCCATTAGCATCCGCTTGACGAAGCAGCCGACCGGCCCCAGACTCCATGCATGGTGAATCCAGCGCAAATCACGGTGGGGTCGATGGCAACCAAATACCTCGATCATCGGTTGGAATGCCCCTACTGCCTCACCATCCGGCTGAGAATTCCCGATGACGCTCGTCCCGAGACGCCGATTTCTTGCGACGTGGAGAGTATCTTGGCACTTGGGATGAGCTCCAAACCGACTTTGAGAAGCAAGGCGGTCATAACGGTGTGTTTCGTCTCGAAAAGGGCCGCATCCAGCGGATCCGCTAGTGCAGGCCGGCAACCCTCTAGTCGACCTTTCAGGAACCTGGCCTCGCGAAAGCAGCGAATTCCAATCGGTTCCAACCAGCTCGATCAGCTGCTTGGCCTCTTCCTCCCCGATGCCAGTCTCCCTCGTAGTCGCTCTGCCAGCAGTTTTAGCTGGCCTTTGCGATCCTCCCCATTTTCGATTGCCGGGCACATAGCGGTCCTCCTATGAACAGGAACCGGTGAGGTTAGCTTTTGTTTCGAGCGCCCGTCTCGCTTAATAATCTACGCGGGGGCACGCGCACTCTGGCTAGCTCCCCTACCGGGAAGCCCACGACCAGTCGTGTAGCCCGATCCATGCTGTCGCCATGATCAACGTGGCGAGGATGGCGTACTCTGCTAGGGTTTGACGTGAGGGCATCTCTGCTTAGTACGGTCCAAGCATGAGTTTTCGCTTAATTCAGTGGCCTCTCTCCCAATGAAAAGCCCGCCACAGTGGAGGGCCACGGGCGGGCTTTCAATGAGGGCGGCTACATTCCTGAGAAATCGACCGCTAAGGGAACAATATACCATGGGGTGAGATGGTTCCAGACAATTTTAAAGATTGGTGTCCTCGCCCACAATACGTGCAAGCAGCCGCTTGCGAACCTATTTGCCGTGTCGGAGTTGTATCGGTATGGCGAAGGGCAGCATCAAGGTCGGCGACGAGGTCGCCATAACCGCAACCGTGCGCAAGCGCGTCACTGAGGACAGGGTCAGCGTATTGATCCCTTCCTACAGCCAACCGCATTCGATCGTGGACACGACACCGAACATAAGCAGCGGGCAGAAGATCGATCTGATAGGCGAAGTCCTGCGCGTCGATGAGGATACTGTGACCCTTGGCGGCAAGGATCTCGGCATTACAGTCAAACGCAGTGCCGTGCGACTCGTCACCGGCCATGTTGCGCCGAAGCGGACGAAGCCTCTGGTCGATTAGGCTGCCTAATTCGTCTGCGCGTTGCCTGAGTTTCAGGAACCAGCGCTGGCCGTTCCTAGGGCGCGATCGAGCTTGTGCCCTTTGGCGCGAAGAAGCACGTCCAAGTGTATCTCTGGTAGGTTTCGAATTGCGTATGAGGAATGACCGTCCGATGGAACGTCATCAGACGCTCGCACATGTGGTAACTATCATCTGGTGAGGACTGGACACGCTCTCTTGGGATAAACCACTCCGCTTCCTGATATCCATTCAAGTAGGCGGAGCCCGGTGGCCTGACGTAGTAGCCGTCTTTGGTCACCCTGACGTCGCCGGAGTCTATTGGGTGACAATCTTTGTTGCCGCAGCAAACGTGATGCAGAACGGGATCAAACTTGCCGGTATACCAGTCGTGGGCCTCGGCATCGCCTGCCAGGAACAGCAACACCAATCCAAAATGCCTTTGCGAATGTCTCACGAAATTAGCCCTCGCGCTCGCAATAGCATTTTAGCGAAAGCTAATCTAGCAGCCCCAACCAATAGAACCGTTCTCGCAACGTGCCTAGAGGTCGCCCTTAGCT
>NZ_RZSG01000742.1:0-2952 GCF_003997725.1 Mesorhizobium sp. M4A.F.Ca.ET.050.02.1.1 | reverse complement strand
GTTCGACATTGTTGCGCAACTGCCGGACATTGCCCGGCCAGTTATGCGCCTGCAGCACGGCGAGTGCGTCGTCGCCGATGCGGCGCGGCCTGATGCCGGCCTGGCGCGCGATCTGCTTCATGAAATTGTCGACCAGATAGGGAATGTCCTCGCGTCGCTCGGCCAGCCCCGGCACCATGACCGGAACCACTGCCAGGCGGTGATAGAGGTCCTCACGGAAGCGGCCGTCGGCGATCATCGCCTCCAGGTTCTGCGAGGTGGACGAGATGATGCGGACATCGACCTTGACCCGCTTGGTGCCCCCTACCCGCTCGAACTGCTGCTCGACCAGCACGCGCAGGATCTTGTTCTGCGTCTCGCGCGGCATGTCGGCCACTTCGTCGATGTAGAGGATGCCGCGATGCGCCTCTTCCAGTGCGCCGACCTTGCGCTCGGTGCCGTTCGATTCGGTGCCGAACAGTTCAATCTCCATTCGCTCGGGCGTGATGGTGGCCGCGCTCAGCGTCACGAACGGTCCGGCCTTGCGCGTCGACAGCGCATGGATGGCGCGCGCCGCCAGCTCCTTGCCGGAACCGGACGGGCCGACGATCATGATGCGGCTGTTGGTCGGCGCGACGCGTTCGATGGTCTGGCGCAACTGGCTCATCGCCGAAGACATGCCGATCAGGTCGAAGGTCTCGCCGCTGCGTTGCTTGAGGTCGGAGACCTCGCGCCTCAGCTTCGAGGTTTCGAGCGCGCGCTCGGCGATCAGGATCAGTCGGTCGGCCTTGAACGGCTTCTCGATGAAATCGTAGGCGCCGCGGCGGATGGCGGAAACCGCCGTTTCGATATTGCCGTGACCGGAGATCATCACCACCGGGAGGTTGGGATGCATCGTCTTGATCTCGTCCAGCAGCGCGAGGCCGTCCAGGCGCGAGCCCTGCAGCCAGATGTCGAGGAAGATCAGCCTCGGCGCGCGATCTGCAATTGCTGCAAGCGCGCTGTCGGCGTCGAACGCCGTGCGGGTTTCGTGACCTTCGTCGCTCAGGATGCCTGCGACGAGCTCGCGGATGTCTTCCTCGTCATCGACGATGAGAATGTCAGACGCCATTACCGACCTTTTCAGTTTCTCTTTCGTGTTCGTTCCGGCCTTCGCCGCGAGGCGGCGTGGCAACGACCGAAGCCGGCGGCAGGATGATCGAGATCATCGCGCCGCGGCCACCGTGGAAATCCGCCGGCGCATCGTTGAGTTCGAGCCGGCCGCCATGGTCCTCCACGATCTTCTTGACGATAGCGAGGCCAAGGCCAGTGCCTTTTTCGCGCGTCGTCATATAGGGCTCGAGCAACCGCTGCCTATTCTCGCGCGGCAGTCCCCTGCCATTGTCGATGACATCGATTCGGATGGCGCCATTTTGACGTCCGGCTTGAATCCGGATTGTGCCGTCCGAACGATCTTTTGCTTCAAGTCCGTCAATGGCCTCGGCGGCGTTCTTGATGACGTTGCCGAAGGCCTGCGCCATCAGCCGGCTGTCGAAGGTGCCCTTCAGTGGTTCGCTGCCGAAATCGCGCTCGAAAGCGATGTCTGAACGACTGACCTCGACCAGGAACGAGGCTTCGCGCAGCGATTCGCGCAGGTCGATGGCCTTCATCTCCGGTTTCGGCATGCGCGCGAAGGCCGAGAATTCGTCGACCATGCGGCCGATATCCTCGACCTGGCGGATGATCGTGTCGGTGCATTGGTCGAAGACCTCGCGGTCCTCGGTGATGACCTTGCCGTAGCGGCGCTTGATGCGCTCGGCCGAGAGCTGGATCGGCGTCAGCGGGTTCTTGATCTCGTGGGCGATGCGCCTGGCCACGTCGGCCCAGGCCGAAGAGCGCTGCGCCTGCACAAGGTCGGTGATGTCGTCGACCGTCACGACATAGGATTTTTCCTCCGAGCCGTCATCGCCCGCCTCGATGGTTATCTGCACGTTGAAGGTCCGCTCGGCGCCGCCTCGGTAGAAGGTCACCTGCTCGCGATAGACCGGCTTGCCCGATTTGCGGCCGATTTCGAAGACGCGGCCGACATGCGGCAGCACGGCGGACAGGTTCTGCCCGAGCGCGGCGCTGGCCGAGATCGCAAGCATGGTTTCTGCCGAGCGATTGACGATGGTGATGATGCCATAGGGATCGACGCCGATGACGCCGGCGGTGACGCCTGCCAGCACGGCTTCCGAAAAGCGCCTGCGCTCGTCGATCAAATCCTTGGCGGAGAGCAGCTCGTTGCGCTGCGATTTGAGCTCCAGGATCATGTTGTTGAAGGTGTCGCCGAGCGAGGCGACGTCGCCGTCGGAAAGTCTGACGGGCACGGCGACATCGAGATTGCCGGTCGCGACCTCGTCGGCGGCACCGATCAACTGGCGGATCGGCCGCACCAGCCGGTCGGCGACCGCTATGCCCGTCCAGATCGCCGACAGGATGACGATCAGCGTCAGCGACAGGTAAGGCAGCGCGAAGGCCACCTGTGAGGTGCGGCGGTTGTCTTGCAGGTTGCGGTATTCGTCGCTGTTGGACCGCACGATCTGCCGTGCCTTGATCACATCGGGATCGACCAGCCGGATGGTGTAGAGATAAAGACCTTCGATCTCGCGCAACTTGACGATGGCGCCCATGATGTTGCGGGTTCGCGGCTCGATCAGAACCGGCCTGCCGTCGGACGCCGTTTCCACCGCGCCCGGCGGGGGCTCCGGCATGGCGAAGTCGGCATCGGTCTTGGCGCTCATCACAAAGGAGCCGTCGGGCTTGATCAGTGCGGCATGCGCCAGCGAGCGGCCAACCGCTTCCTTGTTCATCAGATCGAGGAAACCGGTACGGTCGAGGCCATAGAGCGTGCGCGAGGCATCGAGATCATAGGCCATCGACAACGTCGTGCCCTGCAGGTTGCGGGCATTTTCCTGCACATAGGCGTCGGCGATCGACAGCGAGGAATTGACG
>NZ_RZSG01000741.1:0-2958 GCF_003997725.1 Mesorhizobium sp. M4A.F.Ca.ET.050.02.1.1 | reverse complement strand
ACTATGTCGAGGACCGCGAGCATCTTGCGGCGGCCCTCGCTCACGATCTGCGCACGCCGTTGACCAGGATGCGGCTGCGCCTCGAACTGCTGCGCAAATCGCCGGCGCGCGAAGCGCTCGCCCACGACCTTGCCGACATCGAGAGCATAGCAAGCTCGGTCATCGACTTCGCCAAGTTCGAAGTGACCGAGGAAAAGGCCGAACGCATCGATTTCTGGTCACTGGTGGAATCGATCGCCGACGGTTTCGAGGAGGTTTCGTTCGACAATGACGGCAATCGGCCACGGGGCCTGATCTGTGTCGCCCGGCCGGTGGCGCTGAAACGCTGCGTCACCAACCTGGTCCAGAACGCCGTGATCTATGGCAAGAAGGCGCATCTCAGCCTGGAGCGGTCAGAGCACACGGTCACGCTCGCCATCCGCGACGAAGGGCCAGGCATCCCGCAGGCCCAGCTCGGCGCGGTGTTCGGCTCATTTGTCCGCATCGAGCAGTCGCGCAACCGCCAGACCGGCGGCCTTGGCCTTGGCCTGACCATTGCCCGCAACATCGCGCGCGCCGCCGGTGGCGAAATCAGCCTCTCCAACAATCCCGAAGGCGGCCTGCTGACACAGTTGCGACTGCCGCTGGCAGGTTGAGTCAGGAAGTGGGCGGCCAGATCGGCGGCGGGACTGGATCACTCACGCCATCCTTGTGATAGTGCGGCCCGCTCCAGCATGAGGAAAACCACACCCATGTTCTACGCCATCCTGGCCTACCACGTCGAACAAACCGTCCAGTCCTGGACGCCCGAAGAGGATGCGGCGCTGATGGACAACCTGCTCGAGATCAACGACAGGCTGACGCGCGAGGGCAAGCTTGGCCCAGCGGCAAGGCTGGGCGCGACCGCCGACGCCGTCACGCTGCGCGGTCCGGGTGACGGCATGGTGATCGACGGTCCCTTTGCCGAGACAAAGGAACAATTGCTGGGGCTTTACGTGCTCGATTGCACCAGCCAGGACGAGGCGATTGCCACGGCGCGCGACCTCAAGCGCGTCAATCCCACCGCTGTCTACGAGATCCGGCCGGTCATGCTTTATCTGCCTGGCGCGCCGCTTCCCGGCAGCGCGGGATGAGAAGAGCCTGCAAGGCAATCCAGAAGTGCGCCTGGGCAAGGGTCACCGCAGCGGACTGCACCCGGCGATGCGGCCGCGGGCCACGACATCAGCGGGAGCTTCATCGGCCGGATAGCCGAAGTCCTTCAGTTCAGACATCGAGAGACCGGCCAAAGCCCTGCGTTGCATCGAATCCTGATACCGGCGCCGAAGCCCGGCGAAGACAGTCGCGACACGGGCAGCGAGCTTGCCGGCAAAACGGGAGGTCGGCTGGATGGTCCTGAGGCTGATGTAGGTCATTGTAATTCTCCCTCGTTCGAACTCACGAGGGCAATGTCCCGCCGGCGCGCTTTGCTAATGTTCATGCAGGCGTGAAACCGCAGGAAAAACCACGGATGGAAGCGCTAAATCGTCGTTAAGTCGACGGCGGGACGTGATATTCTATCCGAGGCTGTTTCTCGGGGGTCGGGGTGCACATCCGATTGCTTGGCGACATCGAGGTTGCTTCTGCAGGAGGGCAACCTTTGCATTTCGCGACGCGCAAGACGTCGCTGCTGTTTGCCGCGCTCGTTTTGGCTGGCCCCAAAGGCCTTCGCCGCGAGAGGGTGGCGGCGATGCTGTGGGCCGGCAGCGGCGAGCAGCAGGCGCGAAATAGCCTGCGCCAGGCCCTGGTCGACATCAGGCGGCTGTTTCCGTCCACCGGCGACGAGGCCATTCGCCTGGAAGGCAATGCCGACACCATCTGGCTGGCGGCGAATGCCGATGAAGCCGACATCTGGATTTTTGACCAGAAGATCCAGGCCGATGACGGTGAAAGTCTCGCGACTGCGGCCGACTTCTACCGGGGCGACCTGCTCGACGGGGTGTCATTGCCGCATGAGATCGACGAATGGCTTGCGCCGTTTCGGGCGAACTACACCCGCAAGGCGCTGGACCTGGCCGAGCGGCTGAGCCTCTTGCCGGAACTGGGTTCGCGCCAGGAACAGGCCTGTGAAAGCCTTGCCGAAAGGCTGGTGAGTCTCGACCCATGCGCCGAGCAGGCCCACCGCGCCCTGATCCGCATCTTCCGCCGCCGTGGCAGGACCAATGACGCCTTCCGCCAGTTCCTGGCCTGCAAGGAAGCGTTGAAGCGCGAGCTCAGCGTCGAGCCCGAAGAGGCAACGCGGGCGCTGGTCGAACGCATCGAAGCGCCGCCGGAGCATCTGAAGGAACCCATAGCCGAAGGCGGCCTGCCTACCCGCCCGGAAGCGAAGGCGGAGCCGCTGCGCCCTACCGTTTCCATGCCGGAAAAGCCGTCGATCGCGGTCCTCCCGTTCCAGAACATGAGCGGCGACGCCGAGCAGGATTATTTCACCGACGGCGTGGTTGAGGAGATCACGACCGCGCTATCGCATGTGAGCTGGCTGTTCGTGATCGCGCGGAATTCCGCCTTCGCCTACAAGGGTCACGCGGTCGACGTCACGCGCGTAGCGCGGGAACTCGGTGTGCGCTACGTGCTGGAGGGCAGCGTCCGCAAGGCCGGCAGTCGGCTGCGCGTGGCCGGCCAACTCATCGAGGCGGCGTCGGGGGTGAATCTCTGGGCCGACCGCTTCGAAGGCGGTGTCTCGGAGGTGTTCGAACTGCAAGACCTCGTCGCCTCCAGTGTCATCGGTGCGATCTCGCCCAGGCTCGAACAGGCCGAGATGGCGCGTGCCAAGCGCAAACCCACCGAAAGTCTCGACGCTTACGATCACTATCTGCGCGGCATGGCGAGCCTTTACCGCTGGACGAGGGAGGGGCTGGAGGCGGCGCTGCCGCAGTTCTACAAGGCCATTGAGCTCGACCCCGATTTTGCGGCCGCTGAGGGCGCTGCCGCCTGGTGCTATTT
>NZ_RZSG01000740.1:0-2958 GCF_003997725.1 Mesorhizobium sp. M4A.F.Ca.ET.050.02.1.1 | reverse complement strand
CCTCTGTCGGTTGCGGACGCGGCGCTCGAGATCGCAGCCCTCATCTCCCTGAAGGGTGACGAAAGGCTGATGGATGAAGACCCGCTCGTCGGCAGGGAAGTCGAAGAGCTTCTGGCAATCGCCCGCAGGCAGCTGGCCGTCTCCATGCACAGGCTCACCACCCCGCGGCCGTCGCACACGACATGGCACGCCGAAGGCAAGGTCCTAGACGTGAGTTCGGACCGCCCGGCAGGGATCGCAGCCTCGGCGTTGATGGACGGGTGGTTCCCTCTCACACCCAGGATCGTCAACGACCAGGTTGTCCGCGCCCGGGTTTCGAGGCAGGTGTCGACCGCCCGCATCCGGCTGATAACCCGGCTCATGGACAATGCTGACAAGCCGATGCTCGGCTATGCGGAGGACGATTCCTCCGCCGAAGCGTCGCTGTACAGGACCGTGCTTAACAGGACCGGAATCCATGTCACGCGAGACGGCCAGGGGACCTTCGCTTCCCCGTCCGAGATCGCCGACGCGGGCACGGCCGAAGCGTGGCGCATTGTCGAGGACTTCTTCACCGTCAAGGGAAAGAGGCCTCTGTCCGACGTGGTGAACAGGCTTTCGGACGCTCCGGTTGGCCTTGCGGCAGGCGTGCTGCCCCTCCTAGTGCTCGCCGGATACAAGGCGTTCGCCAAAGCCGTCTCCATCCGCACCGACGGCGTTTTCGTCCGGGACATACTCGGGTTTGCGTCGACGCTGATGTTCCAGGAACCGGATCGCCACGAGGTCGAGGTGCACGCGTCCCGCGGGATCGCCATGAAGTATCTCGACGATTTCTCCTATGTGTTCGTCTACGAACGGCCTGGCCGTTTCGACGAAAAGGTCATCCACGCGAACATGGCGCTCGAGAAGTGGCTATCGACGGTGGCGGAGGGGGCGCGGCGTTCTCGGCGAATGCCTGCGACGGCAAGGAACCTGCTAAGGGCCGTCTCCGAGGCCAGGGACCCCGCCATGCTGATCCTAGACACGCTTCCCGCCCTGCTCGGCGGCGTCAGCAAGGAACGGAAGGACCGCCTGGACGAAACGCTGCGACAGGTGGAGGCCGCCCGGAACGCGGTCGACGGGCTGGTGGAGGGGTATCTCCGCGAAGCCGTGGAAGTCGTGGAAGACATTCTGCATCTCGAGGGCGCCGACAAGGAAACAGTGGACGGCGTGCACGAATGGGTAAGGTGTTTCGATGTAGAAGCCCTGCTAAGGCGCCGCGACCTGAAGATGACGGACCAGACCATTCTACGAACGGTCCGCGATTCAATGAACGGCCGCTATTCGGGGGAAGGTCTCGCGCGCGTTGTAAGTTCGGTCCTTCTGCAGCGGAGCATCGATAAGTGGCAGGACGACACGAAGGACCTCCTCCGCAAGGAGCTTCGTGAAAGCCGGGAGCGCATAGAGGCGGCCGCGCTGGACACGGACAGTCCGAGCGAAAGCTTGGTGCCGGTCATCAAATCCAGAATAATGAGCCTGGAGGACCAGCTGCGACGAATCACTCACGGCAGCAAGCGGGGGGCGGCCTGATGAGCAATCAGCCAGTATCTATCCATGATTCCAGTCTCGACAGGTCGGCGCGCCACATCGTCCCGCTTTCTGGAGGCAAAGACAGCACCGCGATGGCTATTTACCTTACGCGGGCCTATCCAGAGATCGACTTCGAGTTCGTCTTCTCGGACACCGGGGCCGAACTGCCCGAGTCGTATGCCTACTTCGAGCGGCTGGAGCACGTTCTCGGCAAGAAGATCACCCGGATCACCGCGCTCGACATGCTTGGCGTGGAAGAGAAGCAGGGACGCTCGCCCTTCGACGTCCTCCTTTACGAACATTTCTCCGGCTTCCTGCCTAGCCCGCGGTCGCGCTGGTGCACGCGCATGCTCAAGATTCATCCCTACGAGCGCCATATCGGCAAGGACAAGGCGTATTCCTACATCGCCATCAGGTCCGACGAGAACCGTTCCGGATACCTGAACAAGGGTAAGCCCGTCCTGCTCTCCGAGGAGCCTAACATCATCCCCGTCTACCCCTTCAAGGACGACGGGATCACCATCGACGACGTGAAGCTGATGCTTGACGATTCCGGACTCGGAATCCCGGAATACTACGAGTGGCGCTCCCGCTCCGGCTGCTATTTCTGCTTTTACCAGCAGGTCGGCGAATGGCAGGGCCTGCAGGAGAGGCACCCAGACCTCTTCGAGAAGGCCAAATCCTACGAGAAGGGCCAGAACGGCCGCAGCTTCTCTTGGGTGGACGGCCGCAGCCTCGAAGACGTGGAGAAGATGCCGAGGAAGAAGATGAAGCCGAAATCCGACGACGATGGCTGCGCCATCTGCCATCTCTGATCCCAAGGGGGGAACACGACCTAAGATGCACAGGAACCCATTGGTGGACTACCTGCGGACCTATGGCCCGCTGGCGGCGTCCGATTCCATTTATGACGAACACGTCCTTAAATCCGCGGCCGACAACGGCGTCAGCGCCATCGAGGTGAGCAGCGCCTTGCTCGACGGGCTTATGCGGAACTTCTCGGGAGCTTCTCCCCGCAGTGTCATCCTGACCGGAACCGCGGGGGACGGCAAGACCTGGCATTGCAGGAAAGTATTCACCTCGCTCGGCGGCAGTCTCGCGAGCTGGAACGCAGCGGACGGCATGATCGAGCTGGCCCTTCCTTCCGGGGGGACCCTGGTTACCGTCAAAGACCTCAGCCAGTTCCACGACGACCCGAGGCAGGACGCGATTTTCGAAGGACTGGTGAAGTCGATCCTCGGGGAGGACACGTCCACGTGCTACCTCGTGGCGGCCAACGACGGGCAGCTGCTGAGGTTCTGGCGCCAGCACGAATCGAAGGGCGAGCAGATTGCGAGGATCGAAACGGGCATCAGGGTCATGCTCGACACGGGCAAGACGGAATACGGAGGCCTGAACCTCAGCCTCCAC
>NZ_RZSG01000073.1:0-14180 GCF_003997725.1 Mesorhizobium sp. M4A.F.Ca.ET.050.02.1.1 | reverse complement strand
CCGCAATGGATCCGCAAGATCTCGTTCTACTGGGAAGCAGTGCGCAACCAGTACGCTGCCTTCGAGAGCGATCTCAAGGGGCCGGCCTCGGAAGTCTATCTGCACGAAATGCCGGGCGGCCAGTTTACCAACCTCAAGGAGCAGGCACGCTCGCTCGGTCTCGAAACACGCTGGCACGAGGTGGCGCAGGCTTATCACGACGTCAACCTGATGTTCGGTGACATCGTTAAGGTGACGCCGTCGTCCAAGGTGGTTGGCGACATGGCGCTGATGATGGTGAGCCAGGATCTGACCGTCGCCGATGTCGAGAACCCGGCACGCGATATCGCCTTCCCGGACTCTGTGGTCTCGATGCTGCGCGGCGATCTTGGCCAGTCGCCGGGCGGCTGGCCGCCGGCGCTGCAGAAGAAAGCGCTGAAGGGCGACAAGCCGATCACCGAGCGGCCAGGCTCGCTGTTGAAAGCCGCCGACCTCAAGGCCAGCCGCAAGGATATCGAGGGAAAGCTTGAGCGCAGGCTTAGCGAGTATGAATTCGCCTCCTGGCTGATGTACCCGAAGGTGTTCACCGACTTCGCCGCGGCGCAGGAAACCTACGGGCCGGTCAGCGTCTTGCCGACGCCGACCTACTTCTACGGCATGAAGTCGGAAGACGAGATCTTCGTCGACATCGAGAAGGGCAAGACGCTGGTGGTGCGCTGCCTTGCCATCGGCGACGTCGACGAGAAGGGCATGGTCACCGTGTTCTTCGAGCTCAACGGTCAGCCGCGGCGCGTCAAGGTGCCGGATAGGGCGCATGGCGCGTCGGCGGCCAAGGCGCGCCGCAAGGCGGAGCCGGGCAACGAGGCGCATGTCGGCGCACCGATGCCGGGCGTGGTCTCGGCACTTGCCGTTGCCGCCGGTCAGGCGGTCAAGGCCGGCGACGTGCTGCTTTCGATCGAAGCGATGAAGATGGAGACCGCGCTGCATGCCGAGCGCGACGGCGTGGTCGCCGAAGTGCTGGTCAGGGCCGGCGACCAGATCGATGCCAAGGATCTGCTGATCGCTTTCACCTGACAATGATCGAGGCTGTGAAGGGCGGCTGACGGCAGCCCTTCATGCCGCACCGATAATGTCTTGACCCGCCGCGCCTGCTCGGGCATCGAACCCGCTCCAATTTGCCGGCCGGCCTTCGCGAGTCGCCGGTAGCCAAACGACGCGGAGAGAAAAATGGCCGACGATATTACCGAGACCAGCCAGACTGTTGCCGCCGGCCAGTTGCGTGCCTTCATCGAGCGCATCGAGCGGCTCGAGGAAGAGAAGAAGACGATTTCCGACGACATCAAGGACGTCTTCGCCGAGGCCAAGGGCACCGGCTTCGACACCAAGGCGATGCGCACCATCGTCCGACTGCGCAAGAAGGACCAGGCGGAGCGCCAGGAGGAAGAGTCCATCCTCGACCTCTACAAAGCCGCGCTCGGTATGGTCTGAGACCGGCCCCGGTTCGCTTAGCAATTCTTTCGGACCGACGCAGGCGAGGCGTCTGGAGCCTCGCCTCGTAGCTTGCTCGCTTTAGCCTGGAGGCACTGCCGCGCGCGATAGCTGGCGGAGCGACCTCGGCTATACGGACACGTCCAACACGGCCAAGAACGATGCGGCGTTCTATATCGATGCCTCGGCGTCCTATGATTTCGGCGCCATCGACAAAAAATATGACGGCATCACGGCAGCCTTGCCTGTCCGCAACATCGCCAATGCCCGCGCGACAGTTTGCAACGAGGGCTATTGCTATCTCGGCCAGGGCCGCAACATGACGGCATCGATGACATACCGCTGGTAGTTTGCGGTGCCCTGACGGGGTGTGTCAGTTGCCTTCAGGCAGGGCGGTGTGATGTAAGACGGCCTCGTGGAGGCTGCAGCGAGCATCGGACCATGAGCGAATTCGACTTTGGCGGCCGCCGCGCCTCGGAATTCCGCCAGCGCGACTTCTGGACACTGTTCGCCGAGCGGCATCCTGAGGAAAGGGCCACGCTGGCGCGCCGCGGACCCTGGTTCTGGCAGCGCGGTCTGCCGGATTTCGCACTGGTCCTTTCCATGTATGTCGCGCCGGCGCAGAACCATGTCGGCGTCTTCTTCGGCCGCAACGAGAAGTTCGGCGCCACCGAATCGTGGTCGCGGTTGAAGCCGTTCCAGCCGGCGATTGAAGGCAGGCTGAGACTCAGGCTCGAACAGAGTTGCGAGGGCCTCGGCATCAATTCGATGTGGCGGGTGAATTGCTATGCCGAGGACAATTGGCCGGCGATGGCCGACTGGCTGGTGACGGAATGCTCGCGCTTTGAGCAGGCCGTCGTCGTGGTGCTCGGGGAAACCCGGCCCTAGGCCCGACGGTCGTTCGCTCTCCCCACTTGCCTGCTCTTCAGTTTGGCCCGGACCCGTCGCGGCCGATTTCGTCCAGATGCTGCTGCAGCGCCAGTTTGTCGAGCGAACCCATCGGCAGGTTGGTGAACACCGCGATACGGTTGCTCAGCATGCGATAGGCTTCGGCGAAGGCGAGATGCTGCTCGGCTTCGGTGCCGGATGCCTTGGCGGGGTCCGGCACCGCCCAAAGCGCCGTCATCGGATGGCCGGGCCAGATCGGACAGCTCTCATTCGCCGTGTTATCGCAGACGGTGAAGACGAAATTCATCTCCGGCGCGTCAGGTCCGGAAAACTCCTCCCAGCCTTTCGACCGGGCGAAGGAGGTGTCGTATTTCAGGCTTTCCAGCAGCTGCAGCGCATAGGGGTTGACCGTTCCTTTCGGCTGCGAGCCGGCAGAATAGCCTTTGAAACGACCGGCGCCGACGCGGTTCAGGATGGCCTCCCCCATGATTGACCGGGCCGAGTTCGCATTGCAGAGAAAAAGTACATTGTAGACATGATCGCTCAATTTGAACTCCTCCATGCTGGCGCTGCAAAATGACTGACTGGCAATGCGGAACACAGGTTTCCGGCCCGCTTGAGCATTGATGCCAGATTTCCGTGTCATATTAGCGTCACATGTTGCGGGGGCTTGCTTTGACGGCAGGCTCCGGCATTTTCGAAGCGGCATGATCGCAAGCGGAGCCCAACCGATGGACGAATCGCATCCGGCCCGCACGGGGCCCAGCAAGGTCGGTGGCCTAGCCGGCTTCTTCCGCTCGCGCTGGCAGGGCCGGGTGCCACTCGACCGGCTGTTCTGGCGCGACATGGTGCTTGTCGGCACGGCTATCAACATCGCATCGTCGGTGCTGGCGCTCATCCTGCTCGGGCTGAAGCTGCCGCTTTGGTTGGTTCTGGCCGTGCATTTCACGCTGGTGCCCTACAATCTCTTCCTGACCTTCGCCGTCTGGCGAACCGCGGAAAAGTCAGGCGGTGGCAAGGCGTCGCTGATGATGCTCGGCTCGGCGCTGTGGCTGATTGCGACGGTCGTGGCTTGAAACGAAAAAGGGCGGCCGGAGCCGCCCTTTGCAGACCAGAAGTTGGGACGGTCGCTCAGGCGGCCGGCTCGAATTTCAGCGCCACGCCATTGATGCAATAGCGCAGGCCGGTCGGCGGCGGGCCGTCCTCGAAGACATGGCCGAGATGGCTGCCGCAGCGCGAGCAGTGGCATTCGGTCCGCACCATGCCATAGCTGCGGTCGACCGTGGTCTCGACCGAGCCCGGCACCGGATCGTTGAAGCTCGGCCAGCCGGTGCCGCTCTCGAACTTCAGCTTCGATTCGAACAGCGGCTGGTCGCAGCCGACGCAGGAAAAGGTGCCGGCGCGCTTCTCGTAAAGCAGGGCGCAACTGCCGGGACGCTCGGTGCCATGGTTGCGCATGACGGCATACTGCTCGGGCGTCAGCCTGGCGCGCCATTCGGCATCGGTGCGGGTGACGGGATAGGCGTGGGTGTCCATGAAGATCTCCTCGGCCTTGGCGGCTCGTTGTTGGTTGGCATGTCGTATTCGCACGAAGATAGGTGTTTGTTACAGCTCTGCCTACCACCGGCCTGCGCTGGAGCTAGTGCCTGCGCGAAAGCTGTTTCGTCGCCGCTTCGAGCCCGGCAAGCGTCAGCGGAAACATGCGGCCGCCGAAGATGTCGCGGATCATCCCGATAGAATGGGTGTAGCCCCAGTTCTTCTGGCTTTCAGGGTTGAGCCATATCGCATTCGGCCATTGCTGCAGCAGGCGGCCGAGCCAGACGCCGCCGGCCTCCGGGTTCCAGTGCTCGACCGAGCCGCCGGGATGGGCGATCTCGTAGGGGCTCATCGAGGCATCGCCGACGACGATCACCTTGTAGTCAGGACCGTATTTGTGGATGAGGTCGAAGGTCGGGATCGTCTCGGCCAAGCGGCGGCGATTGTCCTTCCAGACGCGCTCGTAGAGGCAGTTGTGGAAGTAGAAATATTCGAGCTGGCGGAATTCTGCGCGGGCGGCGGAGAACAGCTCCTCGAGGCTCCTGATATGATCGTCCATCGAACCGCCGACATCGAAGAACATCAGAAGTTTTACCGCGTTGCGTCGTTCCGGCCGCGTCTTGACGTCGAGATAGCCATGCTCGGCGGTGGCGTGGATGGTGCCGGGCAGGTCGAACTCCTCCTCGGCGCCCTCGCGCACCCAGCGGCGCAGCCGCTTCAGCGCCACCTTGATGTTGCGGGTGCCGAGCTCAACGCCGTCGTCGAAATTCCTGAATTCGCGCTTATCCCAGACCTTCACCGCGCGGCGGTGGCGGCTCTCGTGCTGGCCGATGCGCACGCCTTCCGGATTGTAGCCATAGGCGCCGAAGGGCGAGGTGCCGCCAGTGCCGATCCACTTCGAGCCGCCCTGGTGGCGGCCCTTCTGCTCCTCCAGCCGCTGCTTCAGCGTCTCCATCAGCTTCTCGAAGCCGCCCAGAGCCTCGACCTGCTTTTTCTCCTCCTCGGTCAGGTGCTTCTCGGCGAGCCGGCGCAGCCATTCCTCGGGGATGTTGGCGACCTCGACGGCGTCCGGCCCGCCAAGCGCCTCGACGCCCTTGAAGATATGCGCGAACACTTGGTCGAAGCGGTCGATATGGCGCTCGTCCTTCACCAGGGCCGCGCGGGCGAGGTAATAAAAACCCTCGACATCATAGTCGACCAGCCCGGCTTCCAGCCCCTCCAGCAGCGACAGATATTCCCTGAGCGAAACGGGAACCCGCGCGACTTTCAATTCGAGGAAGAAGGGGAGGAACATGCGGCCATCTATAGCAGATCGTATTCGATGAAGCCCGTCCGCCGTGCCACATGGTCGTAGAGCCGGCGCGCGGTGGCGTTGGTCTCGTGCGTCATCCAGTAGACGTTCTTCACCCCGATCTTGCCGGCCTCGTCCTGCACCGCCTTGATCAACGCGGCGCCCACGCCCTTGCCGCGCACGCCCGGGTCAGCGAACAGGTCCTGCAGGTAGCAGTTGTTGACCAGCGACCAGCAGGAGCGGTGGTAGATATAATGGGTGAGACCCACCGCCTTGTCGTCCAGCGTGGCGATAAAACCTTTCGGCTCGAACTCGCCTTCCGTGAACAGCCGCTTCCAGGTCAGGGCGTAGACCTCGTCCGGCAGCGTGGTCTCGTAGAAGGTGAGGTAGGCGGTCCACAGGCGCCGCCAGTCGGCATGATCTGACTGCGCGAGCGGGCGGATGGTGATCTCGGACATCGAATGCTCTCCGTTTTCTTGCGCTGTAGCTTGGGCAATGTCCGCTAGCGCGGCAAGGGTCCACGGCGAGCAACCGCCTAATCCTGCTCTTAACCACTAGGCTCCAGGCAGAAGCTGGCTGGCAAAGACCTCAAAGCGGCTGACCTCTTCGAGAGATTCAACGGAGTATGGTTGAGACGTATCGATCTTCGCGATCAACCGACCGTATTGGTCTTGGCTTTGGGACAGGGCCAAGCAACGGATGTCGCCGGATCTCGGATAGATGCAATTCGCATCCAGCCATTCTGACGAAACAAGGCTCTGCTTTTCATGGAAGCGCCATAGCCGGCCAAACCGATCGCTGAACTCAAACTCAACGATTCCCGGCTGCGGCTCGTCATCGACCCAGCGTGTTATGGAGACAACCAACACTACATGTTCAGGCACGGCTTTACCCCTGCCGTCGCGCCATGAAGGCCAGGCGCTCGAACAGATGCACGTCCTGTTCGTTCTTCAACAGCGCGCCGTGCAGCTTCGGCAGCATGTTCTTGGGGTCGGCGCGCAGGTCTTCCGGCGCGATGTCGTCGGCGACCAGCAGGCGGATCCAGTCGAGCGCCTCGGAGGTCGACGGCTTCTTCTTCAGGCCCGGCACGTCGCGGATCTCGTAGAACTGGGTGAGCGCCGCCCGCACCAGGTTCTGCTTGATGCCCGGATAGTGGACGTCGACGATGCGGTGCAGCGTCTCGATGTCGGGGAAGCGGATGTAGTGGAAGAAGCAGCGGCGCAGGAAGGCGTCCGGCAGTTCCTTCTCGTTGTTGGAGGTGATGATGACGATCGGCCTCAGCGCCGCGCGAACTGTCTCGCCGGTCTCGTAGACGAAGAATTCCATCCGGTCGAGTTCCTGCAGCAGGTCGTTGGGGAACTCGATGTCGGCCTTGTCGATCTCGTCGATCAGCAGCACCACCTTCTTCGCCGCGGCAAAGGCATCCCAGAGCTTGCCGCGCTTGATGTAGTTCCTGATGTCGCTGAAGCGGTCGTCGCCGAGCTGGCTGTCGCGCAGCCGTGAGACGGCATCATATTCGTAGAGGCCCTGCTGCGCCTTGGTGGTCGACTTGACGTTCCATTCGATGAAATCCAGCCCGAGCGCCGCCGCCACCTGGCGGGCCAACTCCGTCTTGCCGGTGCCCGGTTCGCCCTTGACCAGCAAGGGCCGCTCCAGCGCGATCGCCGCGTTGACCGCAACCATCAGATCCTTGTCGGCGACATAGGCCGCGGTGCCTTCGAAACGCATTTTTGCTCCCTGGTTCGTCCGGGCCGACCGTAAGGACGCGACCTCGACAGCGCAAGGCGCGGCAGCGTCGCAACGCCAGGCCCGGGTTTGCTGGCCAGCGTTGTGCGATAGATCCCGTTTCTCTGGCGCTCGGCCAGCCATCGGCCTATATTGGCTTTGGCGGTCTGCGCTTCCCGGCAGGAGAAACTTATCCCCGGGGCCTTATCGATCCTTAGGGAGCTGTCCCTGGGAAGACCCGTGGGTTTTCTCACACGGCGCCCACCTACTTTGTAGGCACCCGGGATCGACCTCTCCACCGGTTGCGTGGATCGTCACTCACCGAATTTTGGGATAAGCGGTAGAAAACGTCGCTCCTGCAACGCCGCCTCGCTGCGGCCTTTTCTAGCGTCCGCACATGACCTCTTCCAAAGACCTGAAAAAACATCTGCGCAAGGAAGCACTGGCCCGCCGCGACGCGCTCGACGAATTCTGGCGGGTGGAGATCGCGCTCGAAATGGCCGAGACGGCGCGCGACCAGATCGCCGTCGAGCATGGACAGATCGTCTCCGGCTTCTGGCCGATGCGCTCGGAAGTCGACGTGCGGCCGCTGATGTTTGCGCTGCGCGAAAAGGGCGCAAGGCTCTGTCTGCCGGCCATCCTCGACAAGAGCACAATCGTCTTTCGCGAGTTGGTGCGTGGCGCGCCGATGGTCGAAATGGGCTTCGGCACGGTCGGTCCGCATGAGGAGGCGGCGGTGCTCGATCCGTCCGTCATGCTGGTGCCGCTCGCCGCCTTCGACGCGCGCGGCCATCGCATCGGCTATGGCGCCGGCTACTACGACCGTGCGATCGGCAAGCTGGCCGACAAGGGGTTGTCCCCCAGGCTGATCGGCATCGCCTTCGACTGCCAGGAGGTGGCACAGGTCCCCGATGAGAACCACGATGTGATCATCCCGGAAATACTCACCGAGAGCGGGTTGCGCCGGTTCACGCCGGAATTGTAGAAAAGCGTCTGAGAACGCATGATCTTTTGCGGAAAGTCATGCAGCTTTTGCTTGGCGGACTTTCAGCGCGGGATCGTATGAGACTTTTCTTCCTCGGCGACATGGTCGGAAAAACTGGGCGCACGGCGGTGTGGGAACAACTGCCGGGCCTGATCTCGGACTTCAAGCTCGACTTCGTCATCGTCAATGGCGAGAACGCCGCCGGCGGCTTCGGCATCACCGAGGAGATTTTTCGCGAGACGCTCGCCGCCGGCGCCGATGTCGTGACCACCGGCAACCATGTCTGGGACCAGCGCGACGCGCTGGTCTTCGCGCCGCGCGAGGAGCGCTTCCTGCGTCCGTCCAATTTCCCAAAGGGCACGCCGGGGCGCGGCTCCGGCGTCTACATCGCCAGGAACGGCGCGCGCGTGCTGGTCGCCAACATCATGGGGCGCGTCTTCATGCATCCCGAGCTCGACGATCCGTTCCAGGCCGGCGAGCGCGAGCTTGCCGCCTGTCCGCTCGGCGAGCAGGCCGATGCGGTGGTCATCGATTTCCACGCCGAGGCAACGTCGGAAAAGATGTGCTTTGCGCATTTCGTCGATGGCCGCGTCAGCCTCGTCGTCGGCACCCACACGCATCAGCCGACCGCCGACCACCAGATCCTCAATGGCGGCACAGGCTATATGTCGGACGCCGGCATGTGCGGAGATTATGATTCCTCGCTCGGCATGGACAAGGAGGAGCCGCTCAACCGCTTCCTGTCGAAAGTGCCGAAAGGCCGCTTCGAGGCGGCAAACGGTCCGGCGACCTTGTGCGGCGTCGGCGTCGAGATTTCCGACCGGACAGGGCTGGCGGAGAAGATCGCGCCGTTTCGTCGCGGGCCCAGGCTGGAAGAAACCGCGCCGTCCTTCTGGTCGTGACATTGATATGAGCGGCGTCAGTACCTAACTGGCGGCGACACCTGCTTCAGATCGTAGAGGGGACGACCTCCATGCAGCTCATCGAATTCCTGGCGCCGCACTTTGCCTTTGTCTCCGACCCGACCGCCTGGGTCGCGCTGCTGACGCTGGTGGTGCTGGAGGTCGTCCTCGGTATCGACAATCTGATCTTCATCTCGATCCTGACCAACAAATTGCCCGCAGGGCAAAGGGCCCGCGCGCGCCGGCTCGGCATCTCGGCGGCGCTGATCATGCGGCTAGTGCTGCTCGCCACCATCTCGATCATCGTCCAGCTGACGACGCCGGTGTTCACCGCCCTTGGCCACGGCTTCTCCTGGCGCGACCTGATCCTGATAGCCGGCGGCCTGTTCCTGGTATGGAAGGCGACCAAGGAAATCCACCACACGGTCGATCCCGAGGACCACAAGGACACGATGCTCGGCGAGACGCTGCAGATATCGCTCGCCGGCGCCATCTTCCAGATCCTTTTGCTCGACCTCGTGTTCTCGATCGATTCGATCATCACCGCCGTCGGCATGACCGACGAGATCGCCATCATGTACATCGCCGTCATCGTGGCGGTGAGCGTGATGATGCTGGCGGCCGGTCCGCTTGCCGATTTCATCGCCAAGAATCCCAGCATCGTCATGCTGGCGCTCGGCTTCCTGCTGATGATCGGCATGACGCTGATCGCCGACGGCATGGGCTACCATGTGCCCAAGGGCTACATCTACGCGGCGATGGGCTTTTCGGCGCTGGTCGAGGGGCTCAACATGCTGGCGCGGCGGCGCAAGAAGGCAAGGTCCGGCGAAGGGCATTGAGCATGGCAGCCCGCCCGGCGGCGGGCGGTCCCCTTCCCGGCTGCCTCGGGCTTATTTGCTGTCCGAAGTCGGTAGCTCACCACGCATTTCGCTGGGGTAGAACCCTTCACGCAGGTTGATGCCGTACTCGACATAGGCCTTCATGCAGGCGAGCATCTGTGACCAGCCCTCGCAATTGCCATAGGATGATTTGCGGCCGGCCTCATCCTCACGCCATCCGCTTTCGGCGATGGTGACGAAGGTGCCGCCGTCCTCCAGCGGCTCGAAGTTCATCTCGATCGTGGTCTTGTAAGCCGGCACTACGCCGGGGCCGCTGCCATCCCAACGCAGCAAAATGCGCTTGTTGGGAACCACCTCATCGACCTCCACCGGCACGGTCTTCCACCAGGTCACGGTGGTGCCGGCGACCAGTGGGGCGCTGGCGCCGCCAAGGGTGGTGAAATAGCCGCTCAGCTTGCCCGGATTGGCGACTGCGTCGAAGACCTCGGCGACCGGCTTGCCGATGCGACCGGAAACCCTGAATCCAAGAGACATATCCACAGCTCCTTCCTTGCTCGTCTCGACGATATGTTATATAATTATAACATGTCAAGCCGATCGCGAGACGACAATGTTTTCAAGGCGCTGGCGCATCCGCGCCGGCGGGAATTGCTGGATCGGCTGAAGGATGCGCCGCTCACCACAGGCATGCTGTGCGAGGCCTTCCCCGACATGGACCGGTGCACCGTCATGCTGCACCTCAAGGTGCTGGAGGAGGCCGAGCTCGTCGTGGCGAAGCGCGAGGGGCGCGAGCGTTGGAACCATCTCAACGCGCTGCCGATCAAGCAGATCCATGACCGCTGGATCAGCCAGTATGCCGGCCATGCGCTAAGCATCATCGGCCGGCTGAAGTCCGATCTGGAGCACTGAAGGCCGGATCGATCGGATCCGCGCGCGCCCCTTTACCACGCGCGGCTGGACGAATTGAGCCGATTTATCTATAAGCCGGCCATTCCGAGAGAGCGCCGTATGCCTTGCAGGCGTATCAGGGACGTTCTGAAATTTTGAATTCGAGCATTTTGCGAAGAGCAAGGTCACTGCACCTGGCTTCAGGATGCTCTAGCCGAAAACGACAGGGGTGCCATGGCTGGCCATTCACAGTTCAAGAACATCATGCACCGCAAGGGCCGCCAGGACGCGGTGCGGTCGAAAATGTTTTCCAAGCTGGCGCGCGAAATCACCGTCGCCGCCAAGACCGGCACGCCGGACCCGGCGATGAACCCACGGCTGCGCCTTGCCGTGCAGAACGCCAAGGCCGTCTCGATGCCGAAGGACAACATCCAGCGCGCCATCAACAAGGCTTCGGCCGGCGACGGCGAAAACTACGAGGCCGTGCGCTATGAGGGCTACGGCCCGGGCGGCGTGGCGCTGATCGTCGAGGCGCTGACCGACAACCGCAACCGTTCGGCTTCGAACGTGCGCGCCGCCTTCACCAAGGCCGGCGGGGCGCTGGGCGAAACCGGCTCGGTGTCGTTCATGTGGAACCGCGTCGGCGAGATCTATTATCCGGCATCGGCCGGCAACGCCGACAAGGTCATGGAAGCGGCGATCGAAGCCGGCGCGGACGACGTCGAATCGGACGAGGAAGGCCACACCATCTACTGCGCCTTCGAGAATCTCGGCGACGTGTCGAAGGCGCTGGAAGCCTCGCTCGGCGAGGCGGAATCGGTGAAGCCGATCTGGCAGCCGCAGAACAACGTTCCGGTCGACGAGGAACGCGCGCAGTCGCTGATGAAGCTGGTCGCCACGCTCGAGGACGACGACGACGTGCAGAGCGTCTACGCCAATTTCGAGGTCGACGACGAGACCATGGCCAAGCTCAGCGCGGCCTAAGTCCGAAATATGAGCGAAGCTCAACCTGATATGAGCGACAAGCCGCTGCCTACCGTCCGCATCACCTATTGCACGCAGTGCCAGTGGCTGCTCAGAGCCGGCTGGATGGCGCAGGAGCTGCTCTCGACCTTCGGCACCGATCTCGGCGAGGTGACGCTGGTGCCGGGCACCGGCGGCATCTTCAGCATTTCCTGCAATGACACGCTTGTCTGGGAGCGCAAGCGCGACGGCGGCTTTCCGGACGCCGCGAAGCTCAAGCAACTGGTCCGCGACGTCATCGACCCGGAGCGCGATCTCGGCCATGCGGATCGCAAAGGTGATAAAAAAGACCCGGCCTGAGCCGGGTCTTTTGTTTGTGCCTTGCGCTTCTCAAAGCATCGACAGGATGAAACAGGCCATCGACACGATGGCCGTGATGGTGCGGACGTGGTTCCACATCACCCATTGGCTCAGATGGTTCGCCCACACGGCGGCGCCGTTGGCGCTCGCCGGGTCGACGGCGGCGAGCGCGTCGTTGAGCGGCACGTTGAAGACCATGGTCACGATCGGGTTGCCGACGAAATAGATCACGGCGCCGGCAAGCAGCCAATACGTGCCCGACTGGGTCCAGCCCAACAGCGCGGCGGCAATCAGCCCCAGGCAGATGAGGCCGGTGCCGAACAGGGCCGTCATGAACGTCGGGGTGATCACCGTGACGTTGATCGAATTCATCGCCGCGATGCCGCTTGGGACGGGCAGCCGGGCAAGCGCCGCCATGACGAAATTGGAAAAGGCGAAGAAAACGCCACCGACGACGCCGGAGCCGATCGCGGCAATGAAGGTGAGGGTGGGAAGAAGTTTCATCATCTCAATTGCTCCAGATGCCGCTGGCGGCGGTTTCGGTTGCATAAGCGGAAAAGTCCTTCGGCTGGCGGCCGAGCGCGCGCTGCACGCCGTCGGCCAGCGTCTCGTTGCGGCCGTCGAGCACCTTCGTGAAGAGCTCGTCGAGCAGCCAGCCGAATTCCGGCGGCAAATTGTGCGCCGCCACAGCCTCGGTGAATTCGGCATGTGAGATCTGCTGGTAACGGATGTCGCGGCCGGCGGCCTTGCCGATCTCGGCGACGGCGTCGGCGAAGCTCAACAGGCGCGGGCCGGTGAGCTCGTAAAGCTGGCCGATATGACCTGGCTCCGTCAGGACGGTTGCGGCGACGTCGGCGATGTCGTCGACTTCGACGAAAGGTTCACCGACATTGCCGACCGGCAAGGCGACCTCGCCCTCGAGGATAGACTCGATCAGGAAGCCCTCGCTGAAATTCTGCGAGAACCAGGCGCAGCGCAGGATGGTCCAGTCGGCGCCGGAGGCCTTCAACATCTCCTCGGCGCGCTGGGCTTCAGGCTCGCCGCGACCGGAGAGCAGCACCAGGCGCTTGACGCCGCGTTCGACGGCAAGCCGGGCAAACGCCTCGACGGTTTCGGCGGCGCCCGGCACGGCGATGTCTGGATAGTAGCTGATGTAGACGGCGCCGACGCCGTCGAGCGCACGGCCCCATGTTTCCTTGTCCAGCCAGTCGAAGGGTGGCGTGCCAGCGCGGGAGCCGATGCGCACAGGAATTTTCCTGGCGATCAGCCGTTCGGCCAGGCGCCGGCCGGTCTTGCCGGTGCCGCCCAGGATCAAAATAGGTTTCGCAGTCATCTCGATCTCCTCGGTTTACAAATATGAGTAATCCTCACATTTGCAAAACGTGATAAACCCTCGTATTTTGTGAGTCAAGCGAGTTGTCGCAGAATCTTTCCGGAGGACTCCATGGAAGGCAGAGGTGCCGCGCCGCATCAGCAGGATGGATCGGTGGCCTCGCCGCGCCGGTCCCCGAGCCAGCAGCGCAGCCGCGAGCGGGTCGAGCGCATGCTTGCCGCCGCCTCGGCGCTGATCGCGGAGCAGGGCAGCGACGCCATGCGCATGGGCGAGGTGGCGGAAAGGGCGGGCGTTTCGATCGGCTCGCTCTACCAGTTCTTCCCCGACAAGCGGGCGATCGTCTGGGCGCTGGCCGAGCGCTACACCGCCGAAAGCCAGGCCTGCATTGCCGCAGCGCTCAAGGATGTCGGCGACGCCGAGGGCTTGCGGCGAGCATTTTCGGAACTGGTGGACGTCTATTACCGTCTGTTCCTGGCTGAACCGGTGATGCGCGACATCTGGTCGGGCACGCAGGCCGACAAGGCACTGCACGCGCTGGAACTCGCCGACAGCCGCGCCAACGCGGAATTCCTGACAGCGGTGCTCAAGCGGCTGCGTCCGAATGCCGATCCGGTGGCGCTTGAGACGACAGCGCTGCTGATCTGGCAGATGGGTGAGGCCGCTATGCGGCTGGCGATCTCCGTTGACCGCAAGGAAGGCGACCGGCTGGTCGCGGCCTACAAGCGCATGGCGTTGCGAGAGCTGGTGGATGGGTAGAGACGAGCCGCCCTTGGCGTTTTTCCTGCCGCGTTGTCGATTGGCGGAATCGGCAATGAGAGCGTCCCCTGTCCCCAGGGAGAGGATGCCGGCAGGCAGCACGGGCCTATGATATTTGACGGCAGCTTTGTCGCGAAAAGTGCGCGGTCACCGAATTCCCGAATTGAATTTCTCAGCCAATTGTCGAGGTCGGCCCCGCCCCTCATCCGCCCGCCGGTGTCCAGCCGATAGATGGGTAACAGTTTGA
>NZ_RZSG01000739.1:0-2971 GCF_003997725.1 Mesorhizobium sp. M4A.F.Ca.ET.050.02.1.1 | reverse complement strand
GCTCGGTGCCGATCGACCTGCCGCGGCGCGACTTCGCCATCATCACCCACCGCGACCGCCAGCCGAGCCTCGCCCAGACGGCGCTGCGGGCGCATTTGGGAAAGGCGGACTTGCCGCCGGCGGACAGGGGCTGATCGGGAAGAAGGGCTTCAGGCGAATTTCCGCTGCGCATCAAGCGCCAGTCCAAGCCCGACCGAGCCGAACATGTCGCCCTCGATGACGGAGGCCTGCGGCACCAGCGAGAGGATCTGGCGTTTGGCGAGAGGGATCGCTGTCGAGCCACCGGTCAGGAACACGGCAGTTATGGCGGAAGTGTCAACACCGGCATCCGCAATCGTCTGCCTCACGGTCTCGGTCACCCGGTCGATGTCGGCCCCGATCGTTGCCTCGAGGCCGGCGCGCGTGATCTCGGCTGCGAAGCGTGCGCCGGGCAGGGACACTTTCACCTCGGCGGCAGGCTGATCCGTCAGCGCGATCTTGGCCCTTTCCACCAGGCCCGCCAGCGCGTGGCCGTAGCGGTGCTCGACGATATGGATGAAGCGGCCGACGAGATCGGCGCGCTCGGCCTCGAAGCGGATTTGCTTCAGGTCCGTCATCGCCTTGGCGGTATAGACGAGGTTGATGCGCTGCCAGGTCGCCAGGTCGATGAAATAGCTCGCCGGTAGATTGCGCTTGCCGTCCTTGGTCGGCGTAAGATAGCCGAGTTCGGGCATTATGTGGGCGATGCTTAGCAGCCGGTCGAAGTCGGTGCCGCCGATATGGATGCCGCGGTTGGCCAGGATGTCGCCCTTGCGATCGTTCGAGCGGGCGCGCTCGGGCGAGACCCGCACCACCGAGAAGTCGGACGTGCCGCCGCCCATGTCGACGATCAGCGCCAGTTCCTCCCGGGCAACCTTCTGCTCGTAGTCGAGCGCCGCCGCGATCGGCTCGAACTGGAAGGCGATGTGCTTGAACCCCTGGGCGCGCGCCGCCTTTTCAAGCTCACTTTCCGCGCTCGCATCGGCCTCGGCGTCATCGTCGACGAATTGTACGGGCCGACCGAGCACGATGGTCTCGACCGGAGCGCGCGCGTCCTCTTCGAGGCGCTTCTTCAGATGGGCGATGAAGAAACCGATGATGTCGGTGAAGCCGATCAGGCGCGCCTTGATGCGGGTCTTCTCGTGAGCGAGCGAGCTGCCGAGCACGCTCTTCAGCGAGCGCATCAGCCGCCCCTCGATGCTGTCGGTGTAGTCGCTGATAGCACGGCGGCCGAAATAGGTATGGCCGTCCTCGAAGTTGAAGAAGACGGCGCTTGGCAATGTAGGTTGTTCACCTTCCAGCGCTACCAGTCGCGCCTGCCCGTTCCGGATCACGCCCACGGTGGAATTGGACGTGCCGAAATCGATGCCGCCGAATGCTGATTGCATAGCAGCCTCCTGTCATTGGTTCGTCGCAGCGGATCGCCGGCGCCGGCAAAGGCGCGGACGTCCGGATGGCCGGACCGTTCTGCCGAATTGAATGTGCGTGTTTGCCTTGGGAGGCGGCGGTTTATCGCATCATCGAAAAAAGGGAAAGCCTCTTTTCCCGGGGAGATCAATCCTTGCGGAAGACCAGCCGCCCCAGCCAGCCGGTCAGCATGGCGAGCGATACCGCGAAGACGCCGTAGAGAAAGGAATAGTCGTGCGCGACGCGGAAGATCGACTGCTCGAAACCGGATTTGCGGATTTCGAGCTGGGCCGAGCTTTCCTTGATGAACATGCCGCTCTTGAACAGGAAGGCGCGCGCCTTGTGGGTGCCGACCGGAACGTCGGGCGCCAGCCTAACCGTGGCGCGGAACAGGTTCTGCGACAGGAACTGCACGCCGCCGACATTTTCGCTGTAGAGCCCAGTCGCCTTCTTGCGATCTCGCAGCGCGGCGGTGAACTCCTCGATCGTCGCCGGGCTGTCGGTCTCGTCGGCGGGCTTCATGTAGAGGTTGGCCGAGCCGAGCGACAGCTGCTTGTAGCTGTTCGGTTCGGTTATGTCCTGCAGCGGCCGCGTCGTGGCCACCGAATAGGACACCGGCACATTCTCGAACGTCTCCGACTCCAGATTGATCCAGACGCCGAGCACCCGGTCCTTGCGCCGCACCACCACCGGTCGCGGCGGGCCCTCGAGCACGACGATGACGTCGTAGCGCCCCTGGCGCGCAACCAGCGGATCGGGATTCTCCAGCGATCCGAAGATGGTGAGGTCGGCGCCGGAAAACCCGGCGGTGATCGAGACGGCGTCGGTCGACAGGCCGATCTGGATGCCTTCGACCGGCGGCGTCTGGGCCGCCGTCGGCGACGCGGCCGCGACGAGCAGAAGCAAGGCAGCGGCCGCGAACCCCCTCCACCCCGCCATCAGCTCAGGCCCGCCGCGGAAAGCGAATAGAGATTGGGCGGCGTGACGAACAGATCGATCGCCAGGCGGATGGCGACGGCCAGAACCAGCAGCGCCAGCAATGCCCTGAGCTGCTCACCGCGCAGCTTCTGGCCGGCCTTGGCGCCATATTGCGCGCCGGCGACACCGCCCGCCATCAATAGGAAGGCGAGCATCACATCGACCGTCTGGTTGGTGGTGGCGTGCACCAGCGTGGTGTAGGCCGAGGTGAAGATGATCTGGAACAGCGAGGTGCCGATGACGACGTTGGTCGGCACTTTCAGGAGATAGATCAGCGCCGGCACCATGATGAAGCCGCCGCCCACACCCATGATCGACGACAGGAAGCCGATGCCGGCGCCGAGCCCGAGCACCGGGATGACGCTGACGAACAGCTTCGAGGCGCGGAAGCGCATCTTCAACGGCAGTCGATGGATCCAGTTGTGCTGGCCGGATTTCTTCAGCACGGGTGCGGCGCCGCTGCGGGTGGCGCGCAGCGCGTTGACGCTCTCGACCAGCATCAGTCCGCCGACGGTGCCGAGCAGCGCGACGTAGAGCAGCGAAATGAAGAGATCCAACTGGCCGAGCC
>NZ_RZSG01000738.1:0-2977 GCF_003997725.1 Mesorhizobium sp. M4A.F.Ca.ET.050.02.1.1 | reverse complement strand
TTCTCGAAGATGGCGCGCGACAGGCCGAGCACGTCGATACCGTAATGGTCGAAGAAGCGCCGGTCCTCGGTCGCCAGCACCGCCTTGATGACATGGTCGGGCATTTCGTCGACCGGCACCGAGTCGCGCTGGATGATGCCGCGCTGGCCGATCTCGTTGCCGTAGCGGTCGAGGAATGTGACGGCGAAGTCGCCCTGCGCGCGCCAGTCGCCGGCTGTGATCTCGAAGGCAGGCATCGCCAGCGCAAGCAGCACGACGATGCCGCCAGCGCCCATAGTGAAGCCTTCGCTGAGCACCTCGATGATGCCGCGCCGCCAGCCCTTGACGCGGAAGCGTCGGAAAAAGATGGTCGCCGCTTCCCAGAACTGGCCTGCCTTGAAGCCGATTTCGTAGAGCGAGGAATCGAGCCACGCGTCGACGGCAAGCAGCGCCGAGGCAATGCGGCCTCTTCTCTTGCGTGGTCTCAAAGGACTTGCCATTCCAGAATTCCGCCCAGCCAACTTCCCCAAAACGGCATGGGCAGTTTCGAGGGTGGCTCCCTGCCTGACTATTCGACCATTTTATCACCGCTCACAAGGGTAGCGAAGCCACACACAAGCTTTGTTGATCGCTAAGGTTGATTCCGGGTGCTCGAGCGCTATCACCGCGCCGCGATAAAGCGCATGAAATGCGCCACATCGGCCTCGCTCGGCTCCTGGCCGGTGAAGGCGCGAAGATAGGCCGCGAGATGGCTGACCCTGGCCTCGACCGGTTCCTTGAGGTCGAGGACGTAGTAGCCGATCTGCATATAGTAAAGCACGCGCGCCCGGATGAAGGCATTCTCCGCGTCAAAGCCGTGTCTTTGGTACATGTCGCGGATAGCGGTGAGGCGATCGTCGTCGGCCTGGTCGATCATGCGCCGCACATCGTCCGAGCGCCTGGCCCATTCACGTACGGCAAAGTCGAGCCTCGGGTCGAACATGCGCTCGTCGGCCCAGCATTCGAACACGTTGAGCACGCCCATGATGATGGTTGCGGCAGGGCGCTGGGCGCGCTCGACGATCGCCTTGGTATTGGTCTCATGCCAATGCTTCAGCAACTGGTCGAGCAGATCCTGGCGGCTTTCGAAATACCAGTAGAAGCTCGACCGCGACACGCCGAGCTTCTGGCCGAGCGGCAGCACGCGCACGCTCTCGATGCCGTCGGAGACGAGCGCCTGCAGCGCGAGGTTGATCCAGTCCGAGCGCGTTACCTTGATGTTGCCGGGCGCCGGCTCGTCTTGCGGCGAAATCATGATCATGGACACACAAGTGGCACGCCGGATCACCGCGCGCAAGCTCTGGACATAAGTGTCTAGACACATATGTACAGTAGGCATATGCTAACGGCTTCCAACGAGAGGGAGAGGCTCGTGAAGTCGCATTATCGCGCGGTTGTCATCGGAGGAGGTGTCGTCGGCGCCTCGGTGCTTCAGCTTCGAGCCGGTCTGGCACAAGCGCCGGCGCGTCGGCTTCGTCACCTCCGGCGGCTATGGCTACACGGTTGGCAAGAGCGTCGCGCTGGCGTTGGTGGACAACGATTTCGCCGGGGAGGGGACGGAACTTTCGGTGCACATTGTCGACGTCGAACGGCCGGCGCGCATCATCCCCGCCTCACCCCACGACCCCGACGGCAAAGCGATGCGGCAATAGAGGATGATCCCGAAAAGTGGGAACCGGTTTTCGGAAAAGATCATGCTCAAACAAGAGGATAAGATGGAACGGGATGACGCTTCGAAGAAAAGTCATCCTGTTCCAAGGAGGATCTGCCATGGTTGAAGATGTCGCACGCGATTTGAGGCGCGAACGCCGGCGTGGACGCACCGGCGAGGCGGGCAGCGAGTCAAGCCGCCGGCCGGACTACCGGTCGCTCAAGAACCCGTTCCTGCCGCAGCCGATCTTCTCCGAAGACCAGGTCGCGGCGATCCACGACACGGCGCTGCGCGTGCTGGAGGAACTCGGCATCAAGGTGCTGCTGCCGGAAGCGCGGCATGTCTTGGCCGGCGCCGGCGCGCTGGTCGACGAGGACAGCCAGATGGTGCGCATCGGCCGCGACTTGGTCGAGGCGGCACTGGCCTCGGCGCCGCGCTCGATCCTGGCCCATGGCGGCGCGCGCGATCGCGATCTGATGCTTGAACTGGGCTCGATGACCTTCCTCGCCGGGGCCGGCGCGCCCAACGTCACCGATCTCGAACGCGGCCGGCGGCCGGGCACGTTGGCCGCCTACAAGGAACTGACCAAGCTCATCCAGCATTTCGACGTGCTGCACATGCTTTGTCCCTCGATCGAGCCGCAGGATGTCGACAACCGCTTCCGTCACTATGCCGTCAACCGGGCGCAGCTGACGCTCTCCGACAAGTTCCCGTTCGTCTTCGCGCGCGGCACGCTGCAGGTCGACGACAGTTTCGAGATGGTCCGCCTGGCGCGCGGCCTCTCCGAGGACGAGTTCCGCGCCGGCGCTCATTGCTACACCGTCATCAACACCAATTCGCCACGCCAGCTCGACATCCCGATGGCGCAAGGCATCATCGATTTCGCCAGGGCCGGCCAGGTCTCGATCATCACGCCCTTCTGCCTGGCTGGCGCCATGGCGCCGATCACGGTCGCCGGCGCGCTGACGCTGCAGCATGCCGAGGCGCTGGCCGGGCTGACGCTGGCGCAGATCGTGCGACCCGGGGCGCCGGTCGTCTACGGCTCCTTCTCCTCCAATGTCGACATGAAGTCGGGCGCGCCGGCCTTCGGCACGCCCGAGCACGTCAAGGCGACGCTCGGCGCCGGCCAGCTCGCCCGCTTCACCGGCCTGCCCTGGCGCTCCGGCGGCGGCAGCGCCGCCAACATTTCCGACGCTCAGGCCGCGCATGAGACGCAATTCGCGCTGTGGGGCTCGGTACTGGCCGGCGCCACCGTCTGCATCCACGCCGCCGGCTGGCTGGAAGGGGGGCTGAGCGTCTCCTACGAGA
>NZ_RZSG01000737.1:0-2977 GCF_003997725.1 Mesorhizobium sp. M4A.F.Ca.ET.050.02.1.1 | reverse complement strand
GACAGATTCCGGACTTCATGTGCTTGCGTGAAGTCCGGAATGGTCAAGTTTGTCAGTGAGTAATTCGCGCCACCGCAAGAGAGTCCCTCGGGCGCTGAAGTGACCACATGACGTGAACTTATCTGCATCCCTGTGCAGTCGATCTCTTTTCGAATGCACCAAGCGGTTGCAGAAGAGTACTTCCGAGACAAAGAGAAGAGAGCTGAGATGACCGGGGGTTCGATGGTGCGCGGCTTGCTAAGACTTATGATCAACGCAAGGGAGACCTATTCGAAAGGCTCACGCTTGAGACGGCGTTTGTTGATCAACGGGTGAGCATGGCCGATCCCGATGAATTACAGAAAATCCAAGATCGGGCTGCGACGATGACCTGTTCGGAGGGCAGCCTGTCGGTAGCAGCGGGCGTCAGCAGCATTCGCAGAACGCCACTGTGCGTGTGACAAGGTCGTCTAGCGGGCCTATCCGTAGCCGGGCTGGTCGGTCAGTGGCGCTTCGCTCTTGGGACCTCTGCGCCCGTCAATACGGCTTCAGGCCTGCGCTTTGGCTATCACTAATATGGTGTTAGTAGGTGCGAGAGCCCATGCCATGACGCGGTTGCCAGGGGGTATTGCGTTCGTGTGGGTTATCTTGGCTGGCAATGCCAACGCCCATGATTGGTACGCAGGCAAGACGGACCCTGTTCTTCATTTTAGGTGCTGCGGCAATCGAGATTGCCATCCAATCGAGTCCAGCGACGTGAGACCTACTAAGGATGGCTACTACGTCAAGCAACCTGAACCATCCTCTCGGAATGATCCGCCGACGGGAGAGTGGTTTATCCCGAGGGACCGCGTCCAGGCCGCGCCGGATGAGCGGTATCATATCTGTGAGTCTTTGTTTCCGACATTTCGCGTCGGCAGATACAAGATGAGATGGACGTGCTTCTTCGCGCCGCTTGGCACAGGCTCAATCACGAGCGCCGAACGTCGGCCATGAGGTAGGTTCATCGACCTAAGGATCCGAAGCAAATGGGAAGGTATGCAAGTCCTGCGATTTCGTAGGGCAACGACCGCCGTCGAGCGCATCAACCACCAGCACGCCTATTCAGACGACGGCGCCTGCACCAATCAGGCCGAAAGCTTTTTCTCGCGCCTTCGCCGCGCCGAGATCGGAACCCACCACCAAATCAGCGGTCGCTATCTTCGCGCCTATGCGTCGGAGATGGATCCTGCGCGATGCGACGGGGTGGCCGAGGCCGGCGCATTCGCCGTCGTTCTTGAGAAGATACCGGAGGCTTTGGCTCGGCTGATTACAGAGCAAGTGGCGATTCCCACAATCGGTATCGGTGCATCGCCGGCCTGCGAGGTCAGATCCTTGTTGTCGATGACATGCTGGGCTTGTTTGGCGCTTTTCGGCCAAGATTCGTCAAGCGCTACGCAGAGCTGGGAAGCGACGCCGAGGCAGCGATTGCGGCATACGCAAAGGAGGTGCGCGACCGCAGCTTTCCGACCGCGGATCACGTCTTCGGCCATGAACCGGGCCCAGTCAGTGGAGGAGAAGCCCTATGAGCACCCCGATCGTCCGCATCGTCTCCGAACTTCGCAGCATCGTTGCCGCCTGGCGCCGCGAGGGCCTAAGGATTGCCGTTGTGCCAACGATGGGCGCCCTGCATGAGGGGCATCTCAGCCTCGTGCGAGCCGCGTTGGCCAAGGCTGATCGGGTGATCGTGACGCTGTTCGTCAACCCGACGCAATTCAACAATGCGGCCGATCTGGCCGCCTATCCGCGCACCGAACATGATGACGCGGCGAAGCTCGCATCTGTCGGCACCCATATCCTTTACGCTCCCAACGCCGCCGACATGTATCCGCCAGGCTTCGCGACCAGCGTTTCGGTCGGTGGTGTGAGCGACGGGCTTTGCGGCACGTTTCGGCCCGGCCACTTCGATGGCGTGGCAACGGTGGTCACGAAGCTGCTTCTGCAGACTGGGGCCGACCTGGCGTTTTTCGGCGAGAAGGATTTTCAGCAGCTCCACGTCGTGCGCCAGCTTGTCCGTGACCTCGATATTCCAATTGAGATCATCGCTGGTCCGATGGTGCGCGAAGCCGATGGCCTGGCAATGTCGTCGCGCAACGCGCGGCTCACTTTGGCTGAGCGCAACAGGGCGCCTCGACTGGCTGAAGTCCTGGTCCAAACCGCCAGGCAGCTGAGTTCAGGAGAATCTGTACTTCGCACGCTGAGTGTCGGGCGCGAGGCGATCCTCGCCGCCGGTTTCTCACAGGTCGATTACCTCGAATTGCGCGCGGATAGTGATCTTGCCCCAATGCTCACGTTAGATCGACCAGCGCGGCTGCTTGTCGCTGCGTGGCTTGGCGAAACGCGGCTAATCGACAATCTCGAGGTGGCGCTGCCGCGTCCTGAAGCGTTGCGTCAAGCCGCTGCCTGAATCCAGAGGACCTGGCGATATACTGCTTGCCTGCGCACATTGCCCCGTCACGTTATATTATGAGCGCAATGAGACCTCAAACGTCGAGCTTGGAACTTATTTTTTTAGGCGCTGCTTTGCATCGGGTGGGATCAGCCGGGTTAGAAACCGACCACAAGCGCCCCACCGACAAGACCTGCTCCCGCGGCGGCCAGCAGCAGCTTCTCACCCGGTCGCAAGGGGTTGGCGCCGTGGGCAACCGACAGCGACAGGGGGATCGTCGCGGCCGACGAGTTGCCATAGTCGGCGATGGTCTTGACGATGCGTCCGTCCTCAATGCCAAGCGACTTGCCGACAGCGTTGAAGATGCGGGCATTTGCTTGATGCGGCACGAATCGGGCGATCTCCGGCGCTGAAAGGCCGGCCGCTGCCAGCGCCTCGATGGAACAGCGGCTCATCATCTCCACGGCCTTGACGAAGACCTCGCGGCCGTCAGCGATGGTCATGCGGGTTTCGGCGATGTCGATGTCTTCCGCGAAGGGACGCTTGCTGCCGCCCGCCGCGATATGGATC
>NZ_RZSG01000736.1:0-2979 GCF_003997725.1 Mesorhizobium sp. M4A.F.Ca.ET.050.02.1.1 | reverse complement strand
GCGGCGTGCTGCGCTTCATGTGCGACAGCGCGCCGGAAAAGGAAGAGGCAATGACCTGGTTGGCGCCGGTGGCGACCGCGATGGCCGGCGGGATGTTGTAGAAGATCAGCAGCGGCGTGATGAGGAAGCCGCCGCCTACCCCGAACATGCCCGACAGGAAACCAACCGCCGCCCCCATGGCCAGCAGCACGAAGACGTTGACGGAAATTTCCGCGATCGGGAGATAGATGCCCACCCGTCAGTCTCGATCAGTTTGCCTGTCGGCGATGCAGCCGCAGCGTGCAGTCTCGCACCGAAAAGCCAATTTTTTCTTGCGCCGACGCGGCGGCGGGGACCAAACCCCGCCGCCGCGTCGAAACAAAAAACATCTCAATCAGTTAACAGGCAAATGTGTGGCAAGGACATCGCGGAAGCGACGCCTCTGCCGTTATTTGCGCGCCAGCAGCGCCTTGACCAGTTGTTCATCGACCTCGCCGGTCGGTTTCATCTTGTTGTCGGTCTGGAAGGCCATGATCGCGGTCTTGGTCTTGTCGCCCATCACGCCGTCGGCGCCGCCGGCTTCATAGCCGTTCTTGTTGAGGATCAGCTGGATGTTCTTGACCGCCTTCTTCATGTCGATGCTGGCGGTCGTCTGCGGCGTCCCCTCCTGCCAGGATTCGGGGATGTCGACGGAGTTGGCTGCCTGGTCGATCGGCTTTGCCTTCCACAGCTCGGCAGCGGCGCGCGCCCGCTCCAACTGCTCCGGACGCAACGCATTGGCGATCTCGTCGCGCTTGGACGCAGCGTCCTTGTCGCCGGTCTTGGCGACGAGCGCGAACCATTTGTAGGATTCCTCCAGGTTTTGCTTCATGCCGACGCCCTTGGCCGCCAGGATGCCGAGATTGAACTGGCTGTCCTTGACGCCGCGGTCGGCCGCGGCCTGGAACCAGTGTGCCGCCGACTCATTGTCGGTCACGCCGTCCGCCGCCATGGCGAACAGCACGGCGAGATTGTGCATGGCGCTGGCGTTGCCCTGCTCGGCGGCGAGCTGGTAGTAGGTCTTGGCCTTCTTGATGTCGCGGGCGACGCCGATCCCCTTCTCGTAGAAATTGCCGATGCGGTATTCGGCCGGCGCGAGGCCGAGCTCGGCGGCCTTCTCGTACCACTTGGCCGCCGCCTTCATGTCCTCCTTGACGCCGCGCGATTCTGCATAGCGCGAGCCGACCTCGAACAGCGCCTTGGCGTCACCGCCGGCCGCCGCGTCGCGCAGGGCCTGCGGACCTGCGTCAGCCGGGATGTTATATGTCGCCGCCGCTGCCTCAGGCGCGGCGCCGGCGGGCGGAACCGCGCCGGTGGTGGCGGGCACCGTCGGCGCGGCGGTCGGCGCCGTGGCCATCGGCTCGGCGTCGGCATCCGCGTCCGTTGCTGGCGCCGCGGGCGCTGCAGCGGTGACATCCGGCGCCGTCGCAGCAGGCGCGGCCGAAGCCATGGGCGTTGGTGCCGGCTCAGTGGCGGCGGGCGCCGCCTGCTTCACCATATCGGCGTCCGTCGGCGGCACGGCCGCGGTCTGCGCGGGCGCCGCGTCCCTGACCGGTTCCGCTTGCCGCACGGCACGGGTCGGCGTCTCCTGCGCCGCGGAAGCCGCCTTTGGCTCGGCAATGGTCTTCGGTTCGGCCGGGGCGTTGAGCGAGGCCGTCTCCACCGGCTGGGCGGCGATGACCGGCGCGGCGTCGTTGCTGGCAACCGGGGCCGGATCGGAGAAGAAGGCCTTGCCAAGCTGCAGGCCGGCAAGCGCTAGCATGATCGCGGCCGCCGCCATCAGGATCGGCTTGCGCCGCGCCTTGAGCAGATCGCCGATCCTGAGCGCCTTGACCGGGCCGCCCATCGTCGACTGGCGCTTCAGCGCGTCGGCCTCGGCGGCGGCGGCTTGCGCTGCGCGCCTTGCGGCGGCGATGAAGTCGGACTTGGCCGCGTCGCTCTCGCTGCGCTTGACGGGCGGGCTACGCTCGTCGCGCACGCGCTTCATGATGGCGCTGAGGTCTGGTGCGCCCGAGCCTGGCTCCAGCGGCCGGTTGGCAAGTTTCGGGTCGAGCGGCTGGTCGATGTCGACGCTTGGGGCGTCGACCTCAGGCGCCGAACCGGCGAGCGGCGGCGTATCCGCCTGCTTCTTGCCCCTGAAGGCGCGCGCCAGTCCGCCGAACATCGACTTCTTGCCGGCCTTCTCGCCCTTTTCGGCGATCGTGTCCGAACCGAGCGCCGCCATGGCGGCGGCCGCCGCCGCTTCAGCCGGCGAACGTGGCGCCGGCTCGTCGCGCGCAACCGGTTCGTTGCGCAGGATGGCGGCGGCACGGGTGTCGAGATCGGCGATGTCCGCGGCCAGCGGCAGCGGCTGGTCGATATCCATCGACGGCGCATCCTGCACCGCTATCTTGGAGCCGCGGCTCCCGCGCTTACTCGCCGGCTGCGGGTCGATGAGTTCGCTGACGGCTTCCACAGGCTCGCTGGTCTCCAGCGAACCCAGCCGGTCGACGATCTTGAGCAGCGTGTCGTGGATGGCCTCGAAGGTGCGCGAATTGCGTTCGTCGGAACGGCGCGTCAGGGCTTCGAGCGTCTTCAGGTCCTGCGCAAGGCCGCTGACCGCCGCTGTATTGGCGCTCGTATCGGCCATCGAACGCACCGCGCTCTCGGCCGCCTCGCGCGCCGCGCTGAGGATGGTATCGCGTGTTCCGGCCAGCGACTTCTCGATCTCGTTGAGGCGCGGGCTGATGTCCTCGAATTCCGGCAGCGGCGTGCCGGGCCTGGTGAGATGCGCCGAAAGCCCGGCGACCTGCGCCTCCAGGCTGCGGATCAGCGCCGGGTCGATGCCGGCGACCTGAGCGGCCGATGTTTCAAGCCGGCTTGATATGTCTTCCAGCCGGCTTTCCAGGCCACGGATCGCCGCTTCGTTGGCGGGATCGGGGACCCGCGTCTCCAGGCGCTTGGCGAGCGCGGTGAAGCGGG
>NZ_RZSG01000735.1:0-2979 GCF_003997725.1 Mesorhizobium sp. M4A.F.Ca.ET.050.02.1.1 | reverse complement strand
GGCGGCTCTACGTGCGCGGCCCGAATGTCATGTCAGGCTATCTGCGGGCCGAGAAGCCGGGCGCGCTCGAGCCGCTGGAAGACGGCTGGCATGACACCGGCGACGTTGTCTCCATCGATGAGGCGGGCTTCATCACCATCCGCGGCCGCGCCAAGCGTTTCGCCAAGATCGGCGGCGAGATGATCTCGCTGGCTGCCGTCGAGGCGCTGGCCGGCGAATTGTGGAAAGGCTCGCTGTCGGCCGTCGCAACCGTGCCGGATGCCCGCAAGGGCGAAAAGCTGATCCTGATCACGGAGGCTGCGAACGCTACCCGCGCGGATTTCCTGGCCTTCGCCAAGGCCAACGGGGCCATGGACCTGATGGTGCCTGCCGAGGTGCGCGTCGTTGCGAAAGTGCCGGTGCTCGGTTCCGGCAAGCTCGACTTCGCCGGCGTGACGAAGTTGGTGCGCGGCGAGGAAGACCTGAAGGTCAAGGCCGCCTGACGCGGATACGCGAACGGGCCGGCGCAAAACGCCGGCCCGCCAGGGCTACTGTCGGCCCGACTTTGCCATTGTTTCGCGCGCGCGGATCGATGGGCAAGGCATCGCGCTTCAGACTATTTTGCCACCTCGTCCAAAGACCTTCTGCAACACGAGCTTCAGCCGCTTGAACTCGTAGCGGCGCCGCAATTTGGCCAGCGTCGCTCGGTGGGCGGCGTCGATTTCGGGCAGCGAATCCGGCGCTGTCGCCTGGGGCAGCGCGAGCAGCGCGTTGGCATGGAGGTCGGCGAAAGGCTGCGGGTCATAAGTAGCGAACGGCGTCGGCGGGTCGCTCAGCACGGTCGGATTGCTGTTGATCTCGAACACTGTGGGCTGGCCGTTGGTCAGCGTGTAGTCGATGCGCCCGTATTGCATACGGGCCTTTTCGAAGACCTGCATCACCCATTCGGCATGTGGGTTCGCGGCAATGTAGGCCCTGATCTCGTCGATATGCGCCGGCAGGAACTCCTCGTTCGAATTCTTGACGAACCAGGATTTCGACATGGCAATATGCTGGGCGTAGATCGTATCGCCGACCCGATAGGCGGCGAATTTCCGGTAGTATCCGTCCGGCCATGGCGCGCCGGTCATCTCCACCACGATCGGCCGCACCAGCCTGCGACCGTCCGGCCGGGCGAGTGCCGCGTCGAGCGCCGTCCGGTCGTGCAAAAGCGGCGGCTCTTCGTAGAGTGCGCCCACCTCGTCGCGGATGAAGACCGGATAGCGCATCGTGTCATCGAGCTGGTCCAGCCTGAACGCGCGAAAAAGGTTGCCGCCATCGTCACCAAGCACACGCAGCAGATCGAAGCGCTGCAGGCTGGCGGTCGGGTGGTTGAGCTGCTTCAGGCCCGCTTGCCGCGCCAGCGCGGCGCTCAGGTCTGATGCCCGCTTCATCTCCTCGGCGGTCAGCCGGTCCATGTCCGACCAGATCACCACGCCGGCGCGAACGCCGCGCAGCAATCCGGCATCCTCATAGCGAACCAGCCGGAACGATGCTTGCAGATCTGTGCGGTGATAGAGAAGCACAACCGCATGCGTGTAAGCGTGCTTTCTATGTGTGACGTAGAATATCAAGCGATTGCGCCCCCCGATCCGCAGAATTGCAAACTGCAGTCTTGCTGACTAGCAAAAAGCTGCTACGCGCCCTATAGCGCATGGGCAAGCCGGGTGGCCGAGAGATGAACGTCGAGAATAATGCGCTTCCAATCCGGAAGCTGGACGCGGACGACATGCCGCTGCTGATGGAGCTTGAAGCTGCCGCCTGGGCCGGCCCGCTGCAGGCCAGCGAGGCGACCATCCGACGCCGGCTGGCGCTTGGCCACACCATGCTGGGGGCGATCGACGGTGACGTGCTTGCCGGCACGCTCTGCTTCACCGAAACCAGCCAGGACCCGCTGGTGCGTGCAGACTTTCCCGCGAATTTCGATGCCTTTGCGTCGCTGCCGCGCAGCGAGCCGGTGCACTCTCTTTATGCCTACAATCTCTGCGTCCGCCCCAGCCACCGCGGCGGCAACACGGCGATCCGGCTGCTGAAAGAGATGGAGCGCCACGGCCACCGCCTCGGCGCGCGCTGGCTGATCGGCGACGGCCGCTGCTCGGCCTATGCCGGCTCATCCGGGGGCGACGACGACCAGGTCAGGGCCGACCCGCGGTTTCGCGCTACCATAGACCGCTGGAACGAGACCGGCATAAGGCCGCCGCTGGAAGAGATTATCCGCGATCCGCTTCTGCGTCTGCACTACCGCGTCTACGACTGCGAATTCCTCTACGTCATTCCGGATTTCTTCCCGCAGGATGCCGCGTCCGGCGGTTTCCGGGTCATCTCGGCCAAGGACCTCAAGAAATGACGTGCGAGCCGGCCGCAGCATGACGGCTCCGTTCTTCGATCCGTTTGCGCTCGGCGACGATCCGTTCGCGCATTTTGCCGAGATGCGCGCACTGGGCGGCATAGCGCGCGGCGCGGCGCCCTATCCCCAACTCGCCGACGCGCATTACGTCTTCAGCCATGAGCTGGTGTCCCGCGTTCTGAAACATCCCGCCCTGCTGCAGGCGCCGCCCGGCAGGTATGAGGAGGTCCGCCGCAAGCTTGTCGACCAGGCGCCAATGGCGCTGCTCAGCCGGTCGGTGATGCTCGCCGATCCGCCGCAGCATGGCGGGCTGCGCCGGCCGGTTGCAGGCTTCCTCTCCAGACCCACCGTCGAGGCGCTGACACAGGGCCTGCGGGCGCTAAGCCGCGAGTTGGTCGACCGGGCGATGGCGGACGGCCGCATCGATGCCGTCGCCGGGCTCGCCGTGCCGGTCTCCTTCTGGCTGCTGCAGGAAATCATGGGCATCGAGATCGAGGATCCATGGGCGTTGAAATCGGTGACCAGCCGCATGGCTGGTGCGTTCGACCTGCGAACAGACCAGCCGCCGGCTGCCAGCGCCGCGGCCTATGGCGAATGCCGGGCCTTTGTCGAGG
>NZ_RZSG01000734.1:0-2987 GCF_003997725.1 Mesorhizobium sp. M4A.F.Ca.ET.050.02.1.1 | reverse complement strand
GCCCTGCACTGTCGTACCATTGCGTTTGTTCTCTTTATGTTCGCATCGATGGCGGCTCCTGTCAACAATCCTGAACACGGTTTTTGCCGCGACTGCCTGGCCCTCCAGCGCGGCGGCGGGCGGCGCTGCGAGCGCTGCGGCAGCCCCAGGCTCGTGCGCCATCCGGAGCTCTACCGGCTTCACCTTGCCCACATCGACTGCGACGCCTTCTACGCGGCGGTCGAAAAGCGCGACAATCCAGCGCTGAAGGACAAGCCGGTCATCGTCGGCGGCGGCAGGCGCGGGGTCGTCTCCACCGCCTGCTATATCGCCCGCATCCACGGTGTGCGCTCGGCAATGCCGATGTTCAAGGCGCTTGAAGCCTGTCCCGAGGCGGTGGTCATTCCTCCAGACATGGAGAAATACGTCCGCGTTGGGCGCGAAGTCCGCGCGTTGATGCAGGCGCTGACGCCGCTGGTCGAGCCGCTCTCCATCGACGAGGCATTCCTCGATTTTGCCGGCACCGAGCGCCTGCACGGCATGCCTCCAGCGCTGGTGCTGGCGCGCTTCGCGCTGACCGTGGAAAAGGCGCTCGGCATCACCGTCTCGGCCGGTCTTTCCTACTGCAAGTTCCTCGCCAAGGTGGCGTCCGACTTCCGCAAGCCGCGCGGCTTTTCGGTGATCGGCGAGGCCGAGGCGATCGGCTTCCTGGCCGAGCAGCCGGTGACGATGATTTGGGGCGTCGGCAAGGCCTTCGCGGCCGCCCTGGAACGCGACGGCATTCGCACTATCGGCCAGCTGCAGCGCATGGAGCGGGCCGAACTGATGCGCCGCTACGGCGTCATGGGCGACCGGCTCTACCGGCTCTCGCGCGGGCAGGACGACCGCCGCGTCGACCCTGGCGGCGACGCCAAGAGCGTGTCGGCCGAAACGACCTTCGACGCTGACATCGGCACCATGGCCGAACTGGTCCCCGTGCTACGGGCTCTGTCGGAAAAGGTCTCGGCTCGGCTGAAGAAGTCGGGCATTGCCGGACGCACCGTCGTGCTGAAGCTGAAGACGCAGGATTTCAAGCTCCGCACGCGCAACCGCCAGCTTGGCGACCCCACCCGTCTGGCCGACCGGATTTTCCAGACCGGCCTCGACCTGCTGCGCCGGGAGGCCGACGGGACGAAATACCGCCTGCTCGGGATCGGCGTCAGCGATCTCTCCGACGACGGGAAGGCCGATCCGCCCGATCTGGTTGATGTGCAGTCGCGCAAGCGCGCGCTGGCCGAAGGCGCCATCGATTCATTGCGCGACAAGTTCGGCAAGAAGGCCGTGGAAACCGGCTATACGTTCGGCAGGGGCCGCGGCGCCAATCCGCCGGAGCCGATCGAGGAGTGATCGAATTCGGCTTCCGCCACTCACGTGCGTTTGAGATCGATCCGGCTTGTCACCACCGTCTTGCCGGTTTTCGGATCGGCGTCTGTCACGGTGAGCCGCATGCCGTCCCCGCTGGTCTTCTCGACGGTTAGCCGCGCCGTCCGGTCGCCATTCACCTCTTTGGCCCATCGGATTGCGAGGCTGAGCGCATTGCCCGACCGCTTGCCATTCAACTGCGCCGGCCCGGTACGGGAGCCGACATAAACGCCGGTATAGCCCTTGCCGTTGGATTTCAAATCCGCGCTGATCGCCCGCGTCACCAGCACGAGACCTCGGCAATTGCCGTCGAGCGACAGCGAAGTCGACGTCGCGCCGGAATTGAAGGTGCAGGAGACGTTCACCGTCGGCGCGTTGGTGGTCACCTTGACGGTGCCGTTGCCGGCGAAACTGCCCTGGAACGAGCGCAGGAAATCTGCATCGTCGGCATGCGCGGGGCTCACGGCGGTCAGGCCGCCCGCGAGCAGAAGCAGCAGCATTGATTTCATCGAAGGTCTCCCCCGGTAGAATCGGAAATGCCTAAGCGCGGATACAGGGACTCGAACGCCTGCGGCGACCCCAGGTTCCGCCTTCAACGTGACTGTTTTTTAACGCCGCATCGGCTGGCCCAGTCGAATGCGCCGACTAGCGGTTGCCCTCGAAGGTCCGGCTTGCGACATAGCGCGCATGGCACCCGCTCCCTCGATCCCCAAGGCCGCGTTCTGGATGGCGCTGTCGATCGCCTCGTTCCTGGCGATGTCGGTCGCCGGCCGCGCCACGACGGCGGAGCTCAACGTCTTCCAGGTGCTGGAGCTGCGCTCGGTCATCGGCTTCCTCATCCTGCTGCCGCTGGTGATGATGAGCGGCGGCTTCGCGGCGATGCGCACCGAGCGTCCGCTCGCCCATCTTGCCCGCAATGTCGTCCACTATTCCGGTCAGGCCGCCTGGCTTTACGCGCTGACGCTGATACCGCTTGCCGTGCTGATCTCGATCGAGTTCACAACGCCGATCTGGACGGCCTTGCTGGCGGTCAGCTTCCTTGGCGAGAGGCTCTCGCGGCCAAGGCTGGCGGCGATCGTTCTGGGGCTGGTCGGGGTGGTGATCATCGTGCGTCCGGGCCTCGGTTCCATGAACGTGGGAGAGCTCATCGTGCTGGGCGCAGCGGTTTGCTTCGGTACCTCGGTGGTGTTGGTCAAGTCGCTGACACGCACCGACAGCGTCGTCAGCATCATCTTCTGGATGCTCATCATCCAGTCCGTGCTCGGCCTGGCTCCGGCGCTCTACGAATGGCGCACCCCGTCGCTCGAGCTCTGGCCATGGATCGTGGTGATCGCCTTCACCGGCATGTCGTCGCATTTCTGCATGGCCCGCGCGCTTGCCTACGCTGACGCCACTGTCATCTCACCGATGGATTTTTTGCGCGTGCCGTTGTCAGCGTTGATCGGCTGGCTGCTCTACCACGAGCAGATCGATGCCTTCACCGCTGGCGGCGCGCTGCTGATCCTACTCGGCAATCTACTCAATCTGCAGCGCAAAGCGCCAGAACCGGCAGAGATTGCGGCGTCATAGGAAAGGTTCGTTCCTCACGGTTCGACGGCATCGGCGGG
>NZ_RZSG01000733.1:0-3001 GCF_003997725.1 Mesorhizobium sp. M4A.F.Ca.ET.050.02.1.1 | reverse complement strand
CCGCCTACCTCATGCGGATTTTTGGGATCGATGGCGCCACCGTCAGCGAAAAGCCGCTGGAGAACACGCCTGACGTCGCGCGGCTGTCGGAAGATGCCGTGCTCAAGAAAAAGCTCGCCGACTATGTCAGCGCCAATGTCGGCGCGGTCGATCTCGGCGTCTACGAGATACCGGACGAGTTCCTGGCGAGGAAGGTCATCTCGTGGTCCACCTTCGGCAGCGCGCGGCAGGCCAATCATCCGTTCACGCCGCTGTTCCAGCCTGCGGATTTCGCCGGGCTCGACTATTCCGCGCTGCAACTGGTGCGCACGCCGGAAGCGCTGGTCGAGCGGCTGGACAATGGCGCCTGCCAGGGCTGCCATCAGGCAGGGTCCACCGCCGGCTTCCATTTCATCGGCCTGGACGACAGGACGACGTCGCCGCTCAACCGGATCGAGGTCGGCATCTCGCCGCACCTCCATGCCGAAATCCCGCGCCGCGTGGCCTGGCTGCGGGCCACGACCGAAGGCAAGGAGCCGAACCGGTTTCGTCCGCTTTCCTTCGCACCGGCGGGCGGATGGAAGGATGCAGGCGAAGTCTCCTACGTGCCGGCCGAGATGGCGATGCCGTGCCTGATGCCGGAGGACGCCGCCCGCTTCGGCCAGACCTGGCAGTGCGGCGGCGGCACGGTCTGCACGCCGCTCGCCACCGCGTCTGGGGTGCGCACCAGGCTGGCGCAATGCCTGCTGCCCAAGGACAGCAGGGCGATGTTTTCCGGCCATCCGTGTCTGACGGGATCGATCGCCAGCAATCCGTCGCAACCCTTCAACGACCGCTACACCATCACCGGGCAGTTCGCCGCGTTCGCCTCCGACATCTCACGCACCGCCTACACATGCCGGCCGCCGAAGATCGGCGTGCCGGCCGGCATCGCATATCGCGGCTGCGACGACAAGGACCGCACCTTCGCCGCCTTCAGGGCCGGCAAGCCGATGCCGAACGAGATCTGCGGCCTGGTCGGCGGCAAGAAATTCGACACCTGCGTGGCGACCAACAATTTCGACCAATGCCTCGGCGGCGCGGTCAATCGCGGCAACCGGCCGGCCTGCTCGGCTGACCATTTTTGCCGCGAGGACTATATGTGCCAGTCGCTGCCGCCGGACACGCCGGGCGCCGCCAAGGTGAAAGGCATCGGCTTCTGCTCGCCGACCTATTTCATCTTCCAGATGCGCATCGACAACCACGCAACGCCATGGGCGAGCGCTGCGCGCGCGACGATGGGTGCGGGTTTCGGAGCGGCGGAAGAGGAGTAGCGATATCAGGCGCCTGGCGGGCGGCGCGGTTCCGCGAAGGCAGCAGCCAAGGCCTCGCGCACCCTTTCCTCGCTGACACCGGATGTATCCTCGATCCAACTCGGGGTCGAAATGGGCGGCTCGAGATAGCGGACATGGTCATTGACCGGCCCATGTACGTAGGAAAGGTTCGAGCCGAAGATCTGCACGCAGGGAATGTTCAAGGCTGCCGCGGCATGGGACATGCCGCCATTGACGCCAAGGAACAGCGCTGACGCGCCAAGCTGGTACATCACGTCGATCAGCGGCGTCGTGGTGAAATCGATCGCTTGCGGCACCTCGGCGCGGATCCGGTTCGCCGCATCATGTTCGCGAGGGCCGCCGACAATCCATACCGCCCAGCCGCGGCTGCAATAGTCCTTGGCGATCGAGATGAAGCGCCCCATCGGCCACGATCGCGGACTCGTCATATCTCCGGTGAAGATGGCCAGGGCCGGCGTGCCGGCTTCGACACCGGCGCGGCTGCGCCACTCATCCAGTTCCGCGCCAGGAATGACCAGCTGCGGCGCTGGCCAATCGACGTTCGCCGGCTTTGCGCCCAGCGTGGCAATGGAGCATACCTCCTCGTAGAGGCGTGTCTTGCGCGGACCGAACGCCCACAAATGCCGCAGCCAATCAGCAGGAAGGCGATTGACCAACCCGAACTGCAACTCCTGCGGATAGCCGATGCGTTCCGGAATGCCGGCCAAGAACGGAATCAGGGCCGCTTTGATCGTGCTCGTCATGAGATAGGCCGTGCCATAGTTCTGCTTGCGAAGCTCGCGTATCAGGTCGCGGCGCTCTGCCAGACCGAGTTGCATATGCCGCTTCTTTAGTGCCCAGGCCTTGCGGACATGCGGCATGAAGCGGGCAAAGGATACGTTTCCGGGCGATGTCACGACGTCGATCGGGCGCTCGGGAAACCGTTCCGCGAGGATGCGGATGGCCGAATGACAGCGGACGAAATCGCCGACCGCCGGAAAGCCGACCAGAAGAATTGGATTCAAGGCGAACACCCTTTTTGCTTTCTCTTTCCGCGCCGGAGCATTCCCTGCCGTCCGGGAGATTGACTTGACTCGTTTCGGCTGCCTATTGCCGCTACGCTTTCCGGCGGGTCCATATTCCCAGCCGGTGAATTTTGACAAGGCTCATCAGAAAAGGGCAGTAGCATGGTCCGCCCCATACTCGTCGAGATCGCCCCCGGCGAATTGCTGGACAAGATATCGATCCTCGAGATCAAGGCGGCAAGCATCGCCGACGCGTCCAAGCTGGCCAACGTACTGCACGAGCTGGAGCAGCTATCGCATGTTCGCGACGAACACATCCCCAGTTCAGAGGCGCTGGCTGGCCTCTACGCCGAGTTGAAGGCCGTCAACCAGGCGCTCTGGGTCATCGAGGACGATATCCGCATCGAAGAGCTCAACAAGCGCTTCGGCGATCGTTTCATCGAGCTCGCCCGCGGCGTCTACCGCACGAACGACCGCCGCGCCGCCCTGAAGCGCGAGATAAACCTGCTGCTGAGTTCCGCGATCATCGAGGAAAAATCCTACGAGCACTACGAGTAGGGCGACCTCACAGCGGGGTGTTGTCGCGGCAGCGTGCGGCACGAACCCTCAGCGTTGGAGATAGTCCTCCATCTGCCGGTCCATCTACTGTCGAACGCAGCGATCTGTTGTTCGGCCGTATCCGGG
>NZ_RZSG01000732.1:0-3004 GCF_003997725.1 Mesorhizobium sp. M4A.F.Ca.ET.050.02.1.1 | reverse complement strand
GCGTCACCTGGGTCTCGATCCTGGTCGCGACCTGCGCCGGCTCAATCATTGCGCTCATGCTCGATCGGGAGCGCCGCGCGGATCCATGACCGCGCCGCCAAATACTGTCTCATTGCGAATGGCGTGCTGAAGGAGGCGACCGTCGCCACGCCTCCGGTCCGCGCGACAACATATGTTATAGCTCGCTCGGCGGGATGCTCGTAACTTCGGCTCGCTTTGCATGTCTGGGCGAGCTCGGCGAAGAGGCGGCTCGGCCGAAGGTCGGGAATGCGTGGAAACCCAGCCTATCGCGCCATCTCGCACCATATCTTGCTGCACCGCACAATGTCGCACTGCCCTGAGTCATTCGCCCAAGGCCAATCATCCGGAGATTTTCATCAAATATCAAATAAGCACTCGCGAAAGTTGCGCGCCTCTTACCCAGAACACAACCCGATGAATACTTCTAGACTAACAGAACAAGCGTCGGATTTCTTGCACGACACCCCGACGCACTGGGGCGCAATTGGCAAAAATGGCGAAAACTTGGCGAATTTGCGCCTTTTGTCGGCGCCGCGATCACGATTTTATTTCAAGATGGTAAACATTTTGTGTTGCGGCGCAGCATTCCATGTTACATTCGTTAGCTATTGCGAATATGCCGTGGAGGAGTTGAGCAGTTTGGGCCTTCTGCTGACCGGCATCGATATCAATCCAGCCTCAGCGGAATACGCCGGCGGACGCGGCTGATGGCAAACGCCCGCGACATACAGCTCGATGCGCTGCGCGCCGTCGCGGTGACGATGGTGCTCTATGCCCACTTCCTGGCGCCCGGCGGGGCTTCTTTTGTCGGCCATCTCGGCGTCAGGCTGTTCTTCGTGCTGTCCGGCTTCCTGATCACGCGGCTGCTCATCGACGCGCGCGACGCCGCCGCGTACGAGGCGGGGCCGGCGCTGCGGGCCTTCTACATCCGGCGCATGCTCAGGATCTTCCCGCCCTATTTCGCGGTGCTGGGCTTGGTCTGGCTGACCGACCTCGAACATTCCCGGGGCTCGCTTATCTGGCACGCGCTCTATCTCTCCAATTTCTGGTACGCGCTGCGCAACGAGTGGACGCCCTGGCTGCTCTGCCATTTCTGGAGCCTCAGCATCGAGGAGCAATTCTATCTCGCCTGGCCGCTGATCGTGCTTCTGGCGCCGCGCCGGCGCATCGAGGCGATCGTCACTGGCGTGATCTTGTTGTCGCTCGCCTACCGCTTCTATTGGCCGGTGACCGCAGTGCCGACACTTGCCCGCGATCTGCTGCCGCCAGCCTCGATGGACGCGCTGGCCTGCGGCGCGCTGCTTGCGTCGCGCCGCGCCAGGGGCGCTGACCTGCCGCGCTGGATGCGGCTCGGCTGGCCGGTTTTCGCAACCCTGTTCCTGGCGATCCACTGGTTCGTCCCGGCGCCGGCAAACCCGATGCTGGAATGGGCGCACTGGCTGCTGCTGCAGGTGCTGCCGCTGGTGCCACTGGTGGTTCTGGTCACGGCCTTCTCGCGAGGCGTCGGCGGCTTCATCGGCAAGCTCGCGGAATTGCCACCCGCGCTTGCCCTTGGCCGCATCAGCTACGGCGTCTATCTCTACCACCCGATCCTGCTGGCCTATGCCGTCAAGGCGCAGCCCTGGATTCCGCTCAACGTCTCCGAACAGGGGCCGGGCCGTTTCCTGGTCGCGGGCGCGGCCACCATCATTGTCGCCGCAGTTTCCTGGACGGTTTTCGAAAAACCGCTCAACGGCTTCAAGCGTCACTTTCCCTACGTCGCGCGCCGCGCTCACCCGCGCAGCGCGGGCGACACTGGCCGGTTGACCTTTCCCGGCGTGTCGCCCGATCATCGCGCGGCAGGGCTCGACCTGTCGCGCACGGAGGCACGCCGATGACCGCCGCGCCGCTCGTTTCCGTGCTTTTGCCCGTCTACAATGCCGGGCCCTATATCGCCGCCGCGATCGGCTCGATCCTGCGCCAGGACTACGATCGCCTCGAGGTGATCGCGATCGATGACGGGTCGAGCGACAACTCGCTGGAAATCCTCGAGCGCCACCGCAAGGCCGACAGCCGCGTCAGGCTCTTCTCGCGCGAAAACCGCGGCCTCGTCGCCACGCTGAATGAAGGGCTGCAGCTCGCCCGGGGCGAACTGGTCGCCCGTATGGACGCCGACGACTTCGCCTATCCGTGGCGCCTGTCGCGCCAGGTGGCACTGTTTGCCGAACGGCCGGAGCTCGGCTTCTGCGGCGCCGGCATAGACATGCTGCAGCACGGCCGCATCAAGAGCGGCTCGCTCGATCCGGTGTTCAAGGTCGGCCGCATCCCGATCCTGTCGCAGTTCTTCACCATCTTCATGCACCCCACCGTGGTCTACAATCGCCAGGTCATCGGCGACGACAGCCTGCACTACGATCCGCAATACAGGCATGCCGAGGATTTCGACCTCTTCCGGCGCCTCGCCGCCCGCTACCCGGCGGCGATGATGCCGGAGAACCTGCTTGTCTACCGCATCCATCCGGGCAGCGTGACCAGCCGGCATTGCGAGGAGATGCGCCGCACGCATCTCAGGATCGTGGCCGAGAATCTCGAGGGCGAGGGCCTGGCGCAGGCGACGCAGGACCTGCGCGCCATCGGCGAGAACGTTTCGTTCGACACGGTCGCCCGCGCGGCCCAATTCATCGTTGCGCTGGAGGAGCGGATCGCCTCACTGCCCGACGAGACACGGCCAAGCTTCGCCGCCGGCGCGCTCAACCTTTTCTATTTCCTCTACCAGCTCGTCGGCGACGAGAAGAGGCCGCCGCTGACGCGTGAGCTGCTGACGCGGACGGCGAAATGGGACGCCATCCGCCGCCGAGAGAAATACGCGCTTGGCCCCGGCAACTGGGCTCCCTGGCTCAGCCTCGCCTCGATCACCGCCAGCAAGAAGGCCGACCGGCTGGCCTATCATTTCAAGGCCAGGCCGGAAGCCGAGGTGCTGAAGCCTTTTCGATTGGGGCTGGCA
>NZ_RZSG01000731.1:0-3009 GCF_003997725.1 Mesorhizobium sp. M4A.F.Ca.ET.050.02.1.1 | reverse complement strand
CTTCAGCATCGCCGCCACTTCTGGCGCGAAATAGGTGAGGATTCCGTCGCAGCCGGCGCGTTTCAGCGCAAGCAGCGATTCCAGCATCGCCTTCTCGCCGTCGATCCAGCCATTGGCGGCGGCCGCCTTGATCATCGAATATTCGCCCGACACCTGGTAGGCGAAGGTCGGCATTTGCAGTTCGTCCTTCAGCCGGCGGATGATGTCGAGATAGGGCAGGCCGGGCTTCACCATCAGCATGTCGGCCCCTTCGGCGAGGTCCTGCTCGGCCTCGCGCAGCGCCTCGTCGGAATTGGCGTGGTCGAGATAGTAGGTCTTCTTGTCACCCTTGAGCAGGCCGGCCGTGCCCACCGCCTCGCGATACGGGCCGTAGAAGGCGGAGGCGAACTTCGTCGCGTAGGACATGATCGCCACGTCCTGAAAACCGTTGGCGTCGAGCGCGTCGCGGATGGCGCCGATGCGGCCGTCCATCATGTCCGACGGCGCGATGATGTCGGCGCCGGCCGCGGCCTGGATGACGGCTGCCGCCGCCACCTGCGCAACCGTCTCGTCATTGACGATAATGCCGTCGCGCAGGATGCCGTCATGGCCATGGCTGGTGAACGGATCGAGCGCGGCGTCGGTGATGATGCCGATCTCCGGCGCCGCATGCTTGATGGCGCGGGTGGCGCGGTTGATGATGTTTTCCGGGTCGAGGATGTGCGAGCCGGTCTGGTCGCGCAGCGAAAGCTCGACATTGGGAAAAGTGGCGATCGCCGGAATGCCGAGCTTGGCCGCACGCTCGGCCTCCTTGACCGCGAGGTCGAGCGACAGGCGGAACACGCCGGGCATTGCGGCGATCGGCTCGCGCACATCCTTGCCGTCGACGACGAAGATCGGCCAGATAAGGTCGTCGACCGAAAGACGGTTCTCCTGCACCAGGCGCCGCGACCAGTCGGCCTTGCGCATGCGCCTGAGCCGCCGGCTGCCGGTAATCTCGTCGACGCTGCGCGCGCCGGCAGGCTTTGCGGGGGTGAATTTGTTCATCGCGTCAACTCTCGTTTGACCGGTTTTAACACGCGGTCTCCCGACAGACCAATGCGACACGATTGTGCCAGCCTTCCTTGTCCCCGTTGACGGGGAGAAGGGGGCAGCGCCGACCTCTCAGGGCTGCCCATTGCCCGACAGCACTTGCGCCGCGCCCCGCATGGCGACACGGAACGCCTCGTCGAAGCTGACGCCGCGCACCTGCCAGCGATAGGTCTTGCCGCCATCGGCCAGCCGCCAGTCGGCGATCCAGCCCAGGTCCTTGTCGCTCCATACGATGCTGCCGGCGAGCGCCTGGTCGGCGCCGGCCTTCCTCGCCAGCTCGTCGAGCGTGGCCATGTCGGTGGTGTGCAGCGCCTTCTCGTCCATCCCGGAAATCATCGACCCCGGCGGGAAGGCGATGCGCATCAGCAGCGGCCCCGTGGCGTTGATGAAGGATTCGCGCATCGCCTCGCCGCGCTCGTCATCGGCGCTCAGCGCGAAATGCCGCGTGCCTTGCTCGGCCATCAGGAAAACCGCGACCGTCGGTCGCTCGCCGAGCCAAGGCTTGCTGCCAAGCTGGGCCAGCACCTTGTCGATCACAGCGGGCTTGTAGAGGCAGGTGAGGTCGTGCGGCCGGTCATGCGTGCCTTGCTCGTCATGCACGGGGATGCCTTCCAGCCGGTCGTGGTAGCGGAAGGATTCGACGAAATCGCCTGCCTTGTCGCGCAGCGCCGCCATCTCCGGTTTGCCCGGCAGCCGCTGATCGCCCGAGACCCTCACAAGCACTTTGTCCAGGCAATCCCTGAAGCCGATCTTCCGGTTGACCTCGCCGGTGCCGGTGACGATCGTCTGCGACTGGTAGAGCGCTTCCGTCGCGGCCAGAGCAGCACCAGACATGAGGCAAAGAGCGATCAGGCAGATCGTTGCAGCCATGAGACGAGAAGGCCCGGTCATGTCTTGCCATCCAGTTCAACGTGGCCATCTTCTAGCACCGGGCGCCAACAGCGGCCAAGTCGGTTGCTTTGCGCCGCATGGCCGCCGGCATGGGGCATCCGTGCGCCACGCTGGACCGGCATGGCCAATCGAAGGAGCGAGCAATGATCTTCATCTGGCTCATCTATGCCGCCTGGATCCTGCTGATCGTCTATCTCACCATTCAAGCGGCGGGTGTGAAGCGCGATACACGGCCGCATTTGCTGCAAAGCTTCGCCTTGCTGTTCGCTGTGATAGTGGCCTTCCTGCTTCCGCATCTGCGGGCGTTCGCATTCGTCAACTTCGCGCCCGTGGGCCCGGCTTTGGCCGGCATTGGTGTCGTCGTCACCCTTGCTGGCATGGCATTCCTGGTATGGGCGCGACAAAGCCTTGGCCGCAACTGGAGCCAGACCGTCTCGGCCAAGCAGGACCATGAACTTGTGACTTCCGGCCCGTACCGCTACGTGCGTCATCCCATGTACACAGGCGGCATGGTCGCAGGTATCGGATCAGCGATCGTGGTGGGCGGCGGTTTTATCTTCCTGCTTATCCTGTTGGGCTCGCTTTTTCTCTGGCGCGTCGGCGCCGAAGACCGGCTCCTTGCGGTGCAGTTCCCCAATGAATTTCCTGCTTATGCCAGGCGAACCAAGGCCTTGATCCCCTTCGTGTGGTAGGCAGCCTGTGGCAATTCGAACGAGCGCAGTCATCTCTGCCCGCGCCCGACAATTGACGTTCGCCCAGTCGCCGCTTAGCACTTCAAATCCCGCAGGCGCGGGGGAGGATTCTCTTACGATGGATTTTGGCGGAGGCGACGAAATTCGCTTCGAGCGGTTGGGCAGGGCCGGCGTCGTTACGCTGACGCGGCCGCAGGCGCTCAACGCTGTCACGCACGCCATGGTCAAGGCGCTTGGCAAGGCGCTCGAAGCCTGGGAGCGCGATGACGGCGTCGATGTCGTGATCGTCAAGGCCGAGGGCAGGGCGTTCTCCGCCGGCGGCGACCTCCTGCACCTCTCTGAGGCCGGCCGCGCC
>NZ_RZSG01000730.1:0-3013 GCF_003997725.1 Mesorhizobium sp. M4A.F.Ca.ET.050.02.1.1 | reverse complement strand
GCCGCTCGCGGCCGGCAGCGGCGGCAATCCCAGCGCCGTCGGCAAGCTCGCCGGCCTGATCACCTTGCGCGACGGCGTCGCCGCCACCATGCAGAGCCAGCTCGACGAGACCGCCCGCGGGCTCATCACCGCCTTTGCCGAGACCTCCTCGTCGCAGCCCGATGCCGCCGGCCTGTTCACTTGGTCCGGCGCGCCCGGCATTCCCGCCGCCGGCACGCTGGTCGACGGCCTTGCCGGCTCGATCAGCGTCAACGCCGCCATGACCCCGGCGCTGCTGCGCGACGGCGGCGCCAATGGCGCTGCCTATGTCCTCAACACTTCCGGCTCGTCCTACGCCAACCTCCTGATCGCCTATGGCGACCGGCTCGACCAGCCGATGGCTTTCGATGCCGCCGCCGGTATCACGGCGACATCCAGCGTCGCCGACTACGCCGCCAACTCGATCGGCTGGTTCGAAGGCGTGCGCCAGCAGGCCTCGACAACCGCCGACGCCAAGGAGGCGCTGGCGACGCGCACGGCCGAGGCGCTGTCCAACGACACCGGCGTCAATGTCGATCAGGAAATGTCGCTGCTGCTCGACCTCGAACACACCTACCAGGCCTCCGCCCGCATGATGAAGACCGTCGACGACATGCTGGACGCCCTGATGAATGCCGTGGGATAATCGATGAAAGCGACAGCCGTCTCCTCAGCCGCAATATCCAACGCCATGCGCTACCAGCAGATGCGCATGCAGTCCGATCTGGTCAAGGCGACGAAGGAGTCAACGACCGGCAAGGTCGCCGATGTCGGCCTGGCGCTCGGCGGGCGCACGACCCAGGCCGTGACCTTCCAGCGCGATCTCGACCGGCTGAACGGCATCATCGATTCCAACGCACTGGTCGCCGCCCGGCTGACGTCGACGCAGGATGCGCTCGGCCAGCTCTCCGACGTCGCGCAGAACTTTCTTTCGGCCTTGACCAGCGCCGTGTCCGGCGATTCCTCGACCAGCATCACCCAGCAGGCCGGCGCGTCGGCGCTGCAGCAGATGACCGGCATCCTCAACACCAGCGTGAATGGCGAGTATCTGTTCGCCGGCACCAACACCGACGTCAAGCCGGTCGACGATTTCACCGCCGCCGGCTCGCCCGCCAAGGCCGCTTTCGACGCCTCCTTCGTCGCCTATTTCGGGTTCACCCAGAGCGACCCGGCCGCGGCCAACATCACTGCCGCCCAGATGGACGACTTCATCACCAGCAGCGTCGAGCCGCAATTCCTCGGCTCGGGCTGGCAAGGCACCTGGTCGAACGCCACCGACGAGCAGATCACCAGCCGCATCGCGCTGAACGAAACCACGCAGACCTCGGTCAGCGCCAATGAGGACGGCATCCGCAAGCTCGCCATGGCGGCGGCGATGGTCGCCAACCTGTTCTCCGGCAACATCAGCGATGCCGCCAAGAACACCGTCGTCAGCCGCGCCCAGACATTGGTCGGCGAGGCCATCGGCGGCATCGTCCAGTTGCGCTCGGAGGTCGGCCTAACCCAGAAACGTGTCTCCGACGCCAGCGACCGCATGAAGACCCAGGTCGACCTGTTCGAGAAGCACATCATCGATCTCGAGGGAGTCGATCCCGCCGAGGCCGCGACCCGCGTCGCCGACCTGACGCAGCATATCGAGACCTCATTCGCGTTGACCGCGCGCCTGCAGCAGCTCAGCCTGCTGAATTACCTGACCTGAAAACTTCCACCGGAACGGCAGAGCCCCGACGATGTATCAATTCTCCTACGCCGACATCCAGACCGACTCCGTCACCGACGCCAAGGACCGCGAGCGGGAATTGCTCACCCGCTCGATCGACATGCTGTCGGCCGCGGCCGCGGTCGGCCAGGATTCCATGGAAGCGATCGAGGCGCTGCACTTCACCAACCGCATCTGGACCACCTTCGTCGAGGATCTCGGCTCCAGCGACAACGCCCTGCCCAAGGAGCTGCGCGCCAACCTGATCTCGATCGGCCTGTGGCTGCTGCGCGAGGCCGAGGACATCCGCCAGGGCCGCACCAACAATTTCGAGGGCCTGATCGAGGTGTCCCAGATCATCCGGGACGGCATCCAATGACCAACACGCTGAAGATATCGCTGAAGCCGAACGAGAAGATCTACATCAACGGCGCCGTCATCCGCGTCGACCGCAAGGTCACGATCGAGCTGATGAACGACGTGCAGTTCCTGCTCGAAAGCCACGTCATCCAGGCCGACCAGGCGTCGACTCCGCTCAGGCAGCTCTACTTCATCCTGCAGGTCATGCTGATGAACCCGTCGGGCGCGTCTGAGGCGCGTGACATGTTCCGACGCTCGCTGCCCATGCTGCTGGCGAGCTTCGAGGACGCCGAAATCTGCAGTGCGCTGAAGCAGATCGACCGCATGGTCGGCGAGGACCATATCTATGAGGCGTTGAAGGCGATCCGCGCGCTCTATCCGCTCGAACGCCGCGCGCTTGGCGGCAACGACGATGTTCCGGGCGCGCCGCGCCCAATGGCTGTGGGAGCTCGATACTGATGAACGTGGACATGACGACCACCATACCGACCGGTGCCAATTCGACCACCACGTCGACCTCCAAGACCGCCGTCGACTACCAGTCGTTCCTGAAGCTCCTCATCGCCGAGATGAAGAACCAGGATCCGACCAAGCCGATGGACTCGACGCAGTATGTCGCCCAGCTCGCCACCTTCTCGCAGGTCGAGCAATCGGTGCAGACCAACAGCAAACTCGACCAGATCATGCAGTCCTCGGCCCTGTCGCAGGCCGATGCGCTGATCGGCCGTTCGATCACTTCCGCTGATGGCAAGACGTCGGGCACGGTGGCCTCCGTGCGCCTGGCCAGCAGCGGTCTCATCGCGGTGCTGCAGAACGGCACGGAAGTCGCTGTCGGCCCCGGCGTCACGATCAAGCCGGCCAGCTAGGCGACCGGCTTGGGTTACAACGCATGAACGAGGCCGACGCGCTCGATATCGTCCAGTACGCGGTGTGGAC
>NZ_RZSG01000072.1:0-14220 GCF_003997725.1 Mesorhizobium sp. M4A.F.Ca.ET.050.02.1.1 | reverse complement strand
GTCGAAAACGGCTTCATCCGCGTGCGGCCGGAGCACCGCTTTGTTGTTCGCGCCGTTGCTGCTGCATTCGATGCTTTTCTCGCGAATCGATGAGTTGAGGCCACGACGCCGAAAGGCATCAAACCTTGTTTGGCGCTCGTCGGCATGGGCTCTCGCAGAAGACTCCGCAAGCGTATGCAGGGGACTTCCACTTGACGCCGCGTTCACCATCATCTCGCCTGGGTGCGCGCGAAAGCGCACAACCCGGAGCACGCTGCTCTCGGTGTGAGGCTGTGCTCTGCAAAGCACCGGTGATCCACCCTGTCCCTGGACAGCAGCTTGATGGCGTCATCTTGGAGGACGAGAAAAGATTGTCGAGGTACGGGTACGAATTGCCTCGGTCGTCCGTTCAATCGAAAGCACTGTCTGCGGAGGCACCTCTCCTTCATGCAGTGACAGGAGATGCTGGGCGACTTCCTTATCTGCTGCGGTGAGTCGATGATTTAGGCGGAGAAAGTCCATCCAGGTGGGGGTGCGGAATGTCTCCGTCCAAAGTGACGGTGTTTGCAGATTTCGCTGGAGCGTCCAGTTTCGTGCACCGGCACGGCTCTGGACGTGTCGCCGCGTGCGCATGGAGCCCAGAAAGGCCTCGATATTTTCCTCCGATATCAAATACTCGACCTTGGCCACGATAGGGCCACTTCTGGGTTTCAGATCGAGAGCCACGTCCGGCGGATGAAAAACTGAACTTTCTTGATCGGTTTCTTCCCAGGGACGGACCGGCAACACGATCCCCGCTGCTGCAACCAGCAACAGAGCGCCTGCGGCGCCCTCCAATGCTAAGGTCAAGGAATAGTTTTGCGCGACAGAACCCCAGATCCAGCTGCCAGCAGCCATACCGCCTGCGCTCAAGGCGTAGTAAATGGAGAGCGTGCGGCCTACAACCCACCTTGGGCTTGCCAACTGCACCGACACGTCAATGCCCGTCCAGGTGATAAGCCAACCCGCTCCGCCGAGCGCCAGCGAAATGGCCGCCACAGGAATCGACGATGTAAGGGCAAGGGAGAGGCAACAGACTGCACAAGCCACAGAGGCGAAGGCCACCAGCCTGTTTTGAGACGTGACCTTCCTCAAGAAGCCGTTGCCCATGCCCGCGATGAAAGCACCCATGCCGAAGCCGGCCAATAAGATACCGTAGACAATTGGCCCACTCTTCAACTGATCCCGGACGACGAGGGGGAGCAACGCCAGAATGGAGATGCTTGCCAATCCGAAAAGAGCGGCTCGGGCGGTCGCTGCCCTGATCTCCAAAGACATCGCAGTAAAGCGCACTCCGTCATGAATTGCCGTCGTCATTCTCTCACGAGGGAGAGGCGAAGAGCGGACCTCCCATTTGGTGCGCCATATCGCGCTTATGGGCGCCAGATCACTCACCGCAGCCAAGGCGAAAGCGGCCAGCGGCCCAAAGACGGCCAGGATCACGCCCCCCAAGGCCGGACCAACGCTGCGCACAATGTTGTATCCGACGGACATAAGCGTCACTGCGGCCGGAATGTCGCGTTTGTGAAGGATATCGCCGACCGAAGCGTGCCAAGCCGGATCATTCAAGGCAAAGCCGCAGCCGGCCAGGAAACCTAACCCGAGAATCAGCCAAGGACTGACAAATCCCAGACCCACAGAAATCATCAGCGTCGTCGACGCCGATGCTATCAGGCAGTGTCCCGCAAACATCACCCACCGGCGGCTGAAGTTGTCGGCAATGGCTCCGGCGAAAACTGAGAGGAAGAACACCGGCAATGTGGATGCGGCCTGGACGAGTGCCACCATGAGGTCGGACGCTGAAATCGTTGCCATAAGCCAACTGATGGCGACCGTTTGCACTAGCCAACCGAGGCTGGAAATCTGGGTGGCCGCCCAAATTGAGCGAAACACCTTGTTTCGAAATGGGGCGAGCGTCTTTGAAACGGGCGGTTGAGGATTTTCGCTCTGCATGAGGTATTGCTGGCCTTCGATGAGCGCTGCGATTTGAGCAAGCGGGTCGATACTTAGACATCGCGGAGCACCGCACGGAACCCAGCTCTATGGAGCTTGCCGGCGACTATTTACGTATTGAGCCATTCTCATAGTCTCATTCATGAGCAGTCCTGTGCGCAAGCATTGCTTTGCTAAATTCCCACCACAAGCGCGCCGCCGCTGAGACCCGCACCCGCTGCCGCCAAGAGGACTTTCTCGCCAGGCCGAAACGGCTGCGCCCGATGCGCGAGCGACAGCGAGAGCGGGATCGTCGCGGCGGAGGAATTGCCGTATTCGACGATCGTCTTGACGATCGAGTGATCAGCGATGCCGAGGTTCCTGCCGACCGCGTCGAAAATGCGCGCATTGGCCTGATGCGGCACGAAACGATCGAGGTCTTGCGGCCTCAGTCGGGCAGCAGTGAGCGCATCTCTCGAGCAGGCGGTCATCATCTCCACGGCCTTGCTGAATACTTCACGGCCGTCAGTGATCGTCATCCGTGTCTGCGCGAGGTCGAGGTCGGCATGGAACGGAGTGTTGCTTCCCCCGGCGGGAATCTGGATTAGCCCGTAGCGCGAGCCGTCGGAATCCACCGAAGCGCCGAGAATGCCTCGATCCGGGTCATCGCAAGGACTGATCACCATGGCGCCGGCGGCATCGGCAAACAGCACGGCGCTGGCGCGCTCGGCCAAATTGATGCGGTGGCTGAGGATGTTGGCGGCGATGACAAGGCTCGCTTTGCCGTGCAGGCGGGTGAACCCGTCGGCGAACATCAGCGCATAGATGAAGCCGGCGCAGGCGCCGGTCAGGTCGATCGCTCCGGCGCGGCCTAGCCCCAGCCGATGTGCGACCAGCGGCGCGCTTGGCGGCAGAAGGTGATCGGGCGTCGACGTGGCGAGCAAGAGTAGACCGACGTCGCCGCGGTCGATACCGGCATTGGTCAGCGCCATGTCGCCGGCAGAGGCGGCAAGGCCCGACAGCGTGTCTTCGTCTGTTGCCCAGAAGCGCGAGCGAATTCCGGTGCGCCGCTCGATCCAGCCGGGCTCAAGCCCGAGCCGGTCTTCGATTTCCGGGTTCTCGACCTTGCGCGCCGGCGCATGATGGCCGAAGCCGAGAACGCGCGACGATAGGTTCATGGCCGCGAGCCGAAGCGTTCGCCGGCCTCCTCTATCGCGTCATAGAGCCCGCCCAATTCGTCGCTGGTGATGCAATAGGGCGGTAGAAGATAGAGGACATTGCCGAGCGGGCGCACAAGTAGCCCCCGCTCAAGGAAAAAAGCGCGCAGTTTTGGCCCGATCTCGGCCAGATAACCGGCTGAGCCGGTGCGTAGGTCGAGTGCCGCGATGGTGCCGGTTGTCCGGCAGTCGGTGAAATATGGATTGACCCGGAAGCGTTGCAGCCCGGCGGCCTGCCTCGCGCTCAAGACCGCGATCCGCTCGGCCACCGGCTCGTCACGCCAGATCTCGACATTGGCAAGTGCTGCCGCGCAGGCGATCGGATTGGCGGTGTAGGAGCTCGAATGGAAAAACGTCTTCTTGCGATCCTCCGAAAAGTGAGCGTGGAAGATGGCATCGGTGGCGATCGTGGCGGCCAGCGGGATGGTACCACCGGTCAGACCTTTCGAGGTGCACAAGATGTCGGGCGAGACGGACGCCTGTTCGCAGGCAAACATGGTTCCGGTGCGCCCCCAGCCGGTCATCACTTCATCGGCGATCAGCAGCGTGCCGGAGGCTTCGGCGATCCTCTTCAATTCGGCAAGAACCCAGGCCGGATACATCAGCATGCCGCCGGCGCCAAGCACCAGCGGCTCGACGATCAGCGCGGCTGCGCGCCGGTCGCGGCTAACGGCCTCGAACCGATCCAGCGTTTCCTGCTCGCGCCCGGCGGCCGGGAAGGGGATGGCGTCGACCTCGAACAGCAAAGGATCATAGGCGGCGTTGAAGACGCCGCGGGCGCCGACGCTCATCGCCCCGATCGTGTCGCCATGATAGCTGTGCTCCATGACGGCGATGCGCGAACGCGGCGCGCCGATGTTGCGGAAATAGCCGAGCGCCATCTTCAGCGCGACTTCGACTGAGGTGGAGCCACTGTCGGAATAGAACACCCGGTCGAGGCCGGCGGGTGCGATGCCGATAAGCGCCTCGGCCAGCCGTTCGGCCGGCTCGTGGGTGAAGCCCGCGAAGATGATCTGGTCGAGGCTCGACGCGGTCGTCTCGATGGCCTTCATGATGCGGGGGTGGCGATGGCCATGGGTGACGACCCACCAGGAAGAAATCGCATCGAGGATGCGGAAGCCGTCGGCCTTGTGGAGATAGGCGCCTTCAGTCAGCACGATTTCAGGGACCGAGGGCTCTAGCGCGTGCTGCGTGAACGGATGCCAGACTCGAGACTCCGCCATCAGTCGCCTCCGGCAATCATGGCCAGGTCGAAGCCGGAAATCATTGCATCTCTCAACGTTTCACCCGTCAGCGGACCGAGGTGCGGCAGCCTGCCCAGCTGCGGCACGCCGCCGAATTCCACGATTGTCCTTTGTGTATCGGCCACCTCTTCGCCAATGAAGGCAATGCCGATGAGCGGGATGGAGCGGGCTCTCAGGGCCTCGATCGACAACAGCGTATGATTGATGGTGCCAAGCGCGGTGCGGGCGCACAGTATGACCGGCAGCCGCCATTGTTCGAATATGTCAATGAACCTTGTCTGTCGATTGAGCGGCACCATCAGCCCGCCGGCGCCTTCGATGACGAGCGGTGTCGGCAGGACCGGAAATGAAAGATCGTCGGCCTCGATCGCGACGCCGTCGATTTCGGCTGATCGATGCGGCGACAGCGGCATCGTCAGTCGATAGACTTCGGGCAGCACGCGTCCGTCGGGCAAGCCGGAAAGCCGGGCGACGACCTCGCTGTCGGTCTCCTCGTTGAGGCCCGATTGCACCGGCTTCCAGTAGAAGCCGTCGAGCAGCCCGGCAAGTCCGGCCGAAAACACTGTCTTGCCAATTCCAGTGTCTGTTCCGGTGACGACGATGCGTTTGGTCATGCTGTGGCCAACACTCCGACGAGAGCCTCGACCATGGCGGAAATGTCGGCTTCGTCGACGTTGAGAGTCAGCGAAATGCGCAGGCGCGACGTACCCTCAGGCACTGTCGGCGGGCGAATGCCGCGTATGTCGAAGCCGCGTGCCTGCAGTCCTGCCGCCACCGCCATGGTGCGGCTGTTATCGCCGATCACAAGCGGCTGGATCTGCGAACCGCTGGGCATCACGCCGCAGCGTTCGGCCAATTGCCGGCTCGCGAAAGCGACACGCTCGTGCAACTGAGCACGACGCATAGGCTCGTCAGACAGAATAGTCAGCGCCTCACGTGCCGCGACTGCCATCAGCGGCGATGGTGCGGTCGCATAGATGAATGGCCGGCACCGGTTGATAAGATAGTCGCACAGTGTTCGCGGTCCGGTAACGAGCGCGCCGGATGCGCCAAGCGCCTTGCCGCATGTGTGGAGCGTGACGATGTTGTCGCGGCCTTCATACGCGGCGGCCAGTCCCCGGCCGTCCGGTCCCCAGACGCCGGTGGCATGCGCTTCATCGACGACGATGAATGCCTGGTACCGATCAGCCAGCGCGACCAGGCTCTCCATCGGCGCACGGTCGCCATCCATGCTGTAAAGGCTTTCGAAGGCGATCCACACCCGCCCCATGCCGCCTTCGGCGCGCCAGCGGGTGATTGCGTCCTCGACAGCGTCGACGTCGTTGTGCGCGGCCAGCTTGAACTCAGCGCGCCCGGCCTGGGCACCCTCATGCATGCTGGCATGAGCGAGCTCGTCGAGGACCAGCAGGTCGCCTTTCTGCGGCAGGGCCGTCAGCAGAGCGAAGTTGGCGATATAGCCGCTGCCGAAGAACAGTGCACGCTCGGCTCCGAAAAATGCCGCTGCGTCCGCCTCCAGTTGCTCATGTTCCGGTGCATTGCCGCGCAACAGCCGCGATCCGGTGGCGCCCACTGGCGTGCCCCGCGCAATCGCCGTCGAAACCGCATCGCCCAGTCTTTTGGAGGCGGCAAGTCCGATATAGTCGTTCGACGAGAAGTCGAGCCCGGCGCGCGGTGCGAGCGTCCGCAACCGGTCCTTGCGCCCCAGTCCCCGCAAGGTTGCGTCATAGCGGGCAAGAATTGCCTCCTTCATTGCGTGGCGAGTTCCATAGGCTCAATGCCGAGGCGCCGGAACAGAAGGGTATCCTTGTCCTCGCCGGGATTTCCCGCCGTCAGCAGCGTGTCGCCGACAAAGATCGAATTGGCCCCGGCAAAGAAGCACAGCGCCTGCGTTTCGTCGCTCATCGCCGTCCTGCCGGCGGACAGCCTTACATAGGATTTCGGCATCATCACCCGCGCGAGCGCAACGATGCGGACGAAATCGATCGGATCGATGGCGTCGGCAGCGGCAAGCGGCGTGCCTTCGATGGGAATAAGCATGTTGATCGGCACGCTTTCCGGCGGCTCGGGCAGGTTCGCGAGCGTGACCAGCATGTCGATGCGATCGGTCTTTTCTTCTCCCATCCCGACAATGCCGCCGCAGCAGACTTTCATCCCAACCGCGCGCACGTGCCCAAGCGTTTCCAGCCGGTCGGCAAAAGTCCTGGTTGAAATAACCTCGCCATAGTAGCGCTCAGAGGTATCGATGTTGTGGTTATAGTAGTCGAGACCGGCCTGCTTCAGGCGAGCAGCTTGCTCAAGATCGAGCATGCCGAGCGTCATGCAGGTCTCCATGCCGAGGGCCTTGACGCCCTCAATCATGGCGACCACAACCTCCATGTCGCGCTCCTTGGGACTTCGCCACGCCGCGCCCATGCAATAGCGCGTTGCGCCGCCATCACGCGCCATGGCCGCTTCGTCGATGACATGCTTGACGTCCACCAGCTTCGACGCCTTCACACCGGTTTCGTAATGCGCAGACTGGCTGCAATAGCCGCAATCTTCGGGGCACCCGCCGGTCTTGATGCTAAGGAGCCGCGACAGCTGCACTCGGTTTCGATCGAAGTTCTGGCGGTGGATCGTCTGAGCTAGGAACAGCAGATCGTTGAATGGCATGCCGTAGATGGCCTCGGCCTCTTTGCGGTTCCATCGCGGAGGCGTTCCATCGACCGATTGCATGGTCTGGTTCACGTCGAACTCCGAGTTCATTCCAATCGTCATCGTCAAACCTTTGTTTGCTAGTCCGGTACGCCTTCTTGGCTTTGGGGCGCACTCGCTAAAGGCGAGCTGCGGCACGTCTTTCCAGCACCTCCTACGCCTGCCGAGCTGATGTTGCTCCTCACGCCGTAATCCTCAGTTCAAGTGCTTGCAGATGTTCTGGTGGTCCGGCATGTCCAGGCCGATGTCGAGGATCGGGGCGCTGTGCGTCAGCCAACCCATGGAGATGAGATCGACACCGGTCGCCGCAATCGCCGCCGCCGTTTTCGGCATCACCCGACCGGACGCCTCGGTGATCGTACGGCCATCCACTATAGAAACCGCGCGGGCAAGATCCTCGACCGACATATTGTCGAGCAGCACCGCGTCAACACCAATCGCGAGCGCTGCATCGAGCTGCTTCAGCGTGTCGACCTCGACCTCGACCTTCACCATATGCCCTGCTGCGGCGCGCGCCCGCTCTATTGCTGTGCGGATATCGCCGGCGATCGCGATGTGGTTGTCCTTTATGAGCACGCCGTCATCGAGGCCGAACCGGTGATTGGCACCGCCGCCGACGCGCACGGCGTATTTCTCCAATGCCCGCAGCCCGGGCGTCGTCTTTCGCGTCGATACAATCCTCGCCTTGTGACCGCGCACGGCCTCAACCATGGCCGCTGTGGCAGTGGCAATGCCGCTCAGCCGGCATAAGAAATTGAGGGCCGTGCGTTCGGCCGTGAGCAGGCCTCGTGCGGGTCCGGACAATCTTGCAATGGTTTCCCCGGCCCCAACCTCGCTGCCATCAGGGCGCCAGATCTGGATGTTGATCGCCGGTTCCACGAGAAGGAAGGCATACGAGACCAGATCGAGCCCGGCAACGACGCCCGCCTGCCTCGCTTTGAGCACCAACGTGGCAGTGCAATCATACGGGATAACCGCATCGGTGGTCAGGTCGCCGGATCTGCCCAGGTCTTCGAGGAGCGCAACGCGCACAATCGGTTCGATCAGGGTCGCGGGGAGGGGGGAGAATGAAGTCATATCAAGTGCTCCGTATGGTAGCCCGGCAATCGAGTGCGGCCGCGGCCCGCATTGCGCTGTGCAGTGTCAGCCGTGATGGGCGCACGTTGGCATCGTGGAGCGGGAAATCGGACCGACAGTGCGCGCCTCGACTCTCTTCCCGCCTCAGGGCCGCCGCGGCGATCATCAGTGAGACCAAAGCCGGACCAGAGGCAGCGACACTATTGGCTGCGATCGGCAGCAGGGTCGCCACCGCTTCGCGCATTGCCTCGCCGTCGCGGATGATACCCAGGGCGGCGGAGACAATCGGGCGGACCACGGAAGCGTCTGGTCGTGGAGGGACGAATGTGGAGCATCTGCGCGGTCGCCGGGTATACGACGTGCCGGCAACGCTTTCGGCAACCCAGCTCGCGGTGACCGCCGCTTCGGTGAGCGAGTTGCTGGCCAGGCGGTTGGCGCCGTGCAGGCCGGTACAGGCCACCTCACCGCAGGCCCACAATCCCTCGATGGAGCTGCGGCCGGCGCTGTCTACGGCGACGCCGCCCATGTGATAATGTGCCGCCGGGCGCACCGGGATCAGGTCGGTCGCGGGGTCGATTCCTGCGCTCCGGCACAATTCGGCGATGCCTGGAAAACGCTTGCCAAATCTCGGGCCGAGACTTTGCCGTGCGTCCAGGAATACGCGGCGTCCAACGGCAAGCTGGTGCCAAATGGCGCGCGCTACGACGTCGCGAGGCGCAAGTTCACCGCCAGGTGTGTCGGCGAGGAAGCGCTCTCCTCGCTCATCGATGAGCACCGCGCCTTCGCCACGCACGGCTTCGCTCACCAGCGGCATCGGCCGGCGCGGACCGTCGAGCGCAGTTGGATGGAACTGTATGAATTCCAAGTCGGCGAGTTCCGCCCCCGCCCATGCGGCGAGCGCCAGCCCGTGACCCCATGAGCCAGCGGGGTTTGTCGTGTCGCAAAACAGCCCGCCGACGCCGCCGGTCGCCAGCACCGCGCGACGCGTGGGCAGAGCGAGCGCGCCGGCTCGTCCTGCTGCGACCACGGCGATGACCGACCCGTCCTGCACGACCAGCCGGCGGACCTCCACATTTTCGATAATGGTGATCGAGGCTGTACGCCGAACCGCGGCGACGAGCGCGCGCACCAACTCGCGACCGGTGGCGTCGCCGGCTGCATGCACAATTCGCCGTCGCGAGTGTGCCGCCTCGAGCCCAAGTCGCAACGCGCGGTCAGGGTGCTGGTCGAAGTCGACGCCGAACCTTTGGATCGTCCTAATCGCTTCGGGTGCAGCTCGTACCACTCGCCGCACCGTGGCCTCATCGCAGAGTCCGTCGCCGGCAGCTATCGTGTCGCAAAGGTGAAAATCTGGGCCGTCGTCGCCCCCGAGACTTGCCGCAAGACCGCCCTGGGCAAGTTCACTGCAGGCTCCGGTTCCAAGCGGCGCGTTGGTCAAAAGCACGACCGGTTCCGGCGCCAGATGAAGCGCCGTCATCAGGCCGGCAATGCCGCCGCCGATGACGACCGGCGCCCCGGCGATGTCGCGAACCTCCAGACTCATAGGGAAAGCATGCGCTCGACCGCGCGGCGGGCGGGGCCGGCAATTTCGGGATCAATCCGGACCTCATGCCGGTTCTGCTCGAGTGCGGCGCGAATGTTGGCCAGGTTGATGCGCTTCATGTGCGGGCACAGATTGCATGGGCGAACGAACTCGACGTCGGGATGCGCGACCGCGACGTTGTCGCTCATCGAACATTCGGTCAGAAGGACGACACGCGTCGGTTTCTCACGCTCGACATAATCCGACATCGCCGCGGTCGAGCCGGAGAACTCCGCCTCCGCGACAACGTCTGGTGGGCATTCTGGATGGGCCAGCACGATGACGCCTGGATGGGCATCGCGCAGTTCCCGGATGTCTGCTGCGGTGAAGCGCTCATGCACCTCGCAATGGCCTTTCCAGGCGATGATCTCGACGTCTGTATCGGCTGCCACGTTCCTCGCCAGATATTCGTCCGGGAGCATCAGCACACGCGCCACGCCAAGCGATTCCACCACCGCCTTGGCGTTGCCGGACGTGCAGCAGATGTCGGACTCCGCTTTTACGGCGGCGGAAGTGTTGACGTAAGTAACAACGGGGACCCCCGGATACCGCAGCCGCATTAGCCGCACGTCGTTTGCCGTGATCGATTCGGCCAGCGAGCAGCCGGCGCGGAGATCCGGGATGAGCACGGTCTTGTTCGGATTGAGCAGTTTTGCCGTCTCGGCCATGAAATGAACGCCGGCAACCACGATGATGTCGGCGTCGACCGTCACCGCCTTGTGGGCCAACGCCAGGCTGTCGCCGACGATGTCTGCCACGCAATGAAAAATTTCGGGCGTCTGGTAATTGTGCGCCAGCACCACCGCATTGCGCTCACGCTTCAGCGCTAAGATGGCTTCAATATCGCCGGCGAACGCGAGCCATTCAACGGGTGGGATCACCCGCCGGACACGCTCATACAGGGACGCAGCCATAGGTAACGCCCCAGTCATTGGCGCCTCGATTATATTCGGTTTGACAATAAGGGAATATATCTACCTTGACTATAAGTATGTCAAGCCCGCGCCAGCGGTAATTTTGTCCCGGCGATAGCCCTGTCGTCGAGGACGGCATGCCGGAAGCGATAAAGCTTCGCCGGTCGGCCGCCCGTGTCGAGGGAGGTCTCCCCGGTCTCCTCAACAAGTTCCTGCTGCTCGACCAATCTCCGGAAGTTCGGCTTGTTGATCAGCCTGCCAGCCAAAGCTTCCACGGTTCGCTGCAGTTGCAGCAGCGTGAAGGAAGGCCGCATAAGCTCGAACACGACCGGCCGGTATTTGATCTTCGAACGCAGCCGCGCGATCCCGGTTGCCAGAATACGACGGTGGTCAGCGACCATTGGTTTGCCAGCCGCGGCCGCAATCGCGTCCCTGCCGCCACCGGCCTCCTCAATCAGACCAGCTTCATAGAGCAACTCGTAGCGTTGGAGCGTGAGTTCCTCGTTCCAATGGCGGTCGTCGAAGCCGAAGGCTATCGCAGCGCGCTGCCGGCGCTCGCGTTGAGTGGTCGGCTCGCTGGCGCCGCCGGCCCACTCAATCAGGCGGGGCCGCAATCTATCGAGCAGCACAGGCGGCGTGCCGAAGCGGTGGTCCTCCCAGGGAAAATATTCGTACCAACTTTGCCAGCCGCACGCGGCCGAGTTCGTTGCCTGTTCCTTCCTGGTCAATGCGAGATAGCTGATTGAGATGACGCGCTGGTGGCGCTCAGTGCCGATGCGATCGCGATCGGCGAAGGTGTAGAGTTGCTCGATGTATCCAAGTGCATGGCCGGTCTGCTGCTCCACCCACCCCCTCAAACCCGACTGCAGTGATCGATGCTCAAGGGCAAAAGGTCCAGAAGGGAGGGTGTCCGCATGACCGACTGTGAGGACACAGGGCTCACTGTCGTTTACGGCGACCACGACGGCAGTCAGGTCCACTTTGGCTTCGTCAGCTTTGACGGCGGCTTTGCCTTTCTTGGTTCTTCTTGTCTGAGGATCCATGTTTGCGAAAGCGGGTTGGCCCAACGGAGCGCCTTAATCGATTGAATGTAACCTTGGAAGCCAGCACGTCAACACCAGAGTACTCAAGCGCTGTTTTTAGCTCTTCGCAGTCGCACAAAAATATGCCAAACGCGACACCCGCTGTTGGTAACGTAAGGGAAGGGGCCTCGGTTGAGCGCGGCTGGTGAGATAAAAGGGATGACTCCTCCAGATATTCGATCGCGAAAAGGCCAGACGCCACTTGTATGCTTGACGGCCTACACCACGCCGGTCGCGAGGCTGCTCGATCGCCACTGCGACATCGTTCTTGTCGGCGACAGCGTCGGCATGGTGCTGCACGGCCTGTCGTCGACGCTGGGGGTCACGCTCGACATGATGATCATGCACGGACAGGCCGTTCGCCGCGGCCTTGAACACGCGCTGATGGTCGTCGACCTGCCCTTCGGTTCCTACGAGGAAAGCCCAGAGCACGCTTTCGGCAACGCTGCGCGCGTGATGGGTGAGACCGGTTGTTCAGCGGTAAAGATCGAGGGCGGCGAGACCATCTCGGAAACCATCCGCTTCCTTACCGCGCGCGGCGTACCTGTCATGGCCCATGTGGGCCTGACGCCGCAGGCGGTAAACACGTTTGGAGGCTATCGTGTGCAGGGCCGGGGAGCCGATGCAGAGCGGATCAGGCGCGACGCCAGGGCGGTAACCGAAGCGGGCGCCTTCTCCTTGGTGCTGGAAAAGATACCGGAGCAGCTTGCACGGCAGATAACCGCCGATATCGACATACCCACAATCGGCATCGGTGCCTCGCCAGCTTGCGACGGCCAGATTCTGGTGAGCCACGATATGCTCGGGCTCTTCACCTCATTTCGGCCGAAGTTCGTCAAACGCTATGCCGAGCTCGGTGAGCAGGCTGAGGCGGCAATCGCCGCTTACGCCACCGATGTGCGGAACCGGCACTTTCCGGCGGTCGAACATCTCTATGTCAACGCCTTGAAGGCCGGTGACTTCACATGAGCGTGCCGATCGCTCGAACCGTGAGCGAGCTGCGCGGCGTCGTTGCGCAATGGCGTCGCTCGGGTGCCACGATCGGTATTGTGCCGACCATGGGAGCCTTGCACGACGGGCATCTGAGCCTCGTGCGGAAGGCGCTCGAAAGGGCCGAGCGGGTGATCGTGACGCTGTTCGTAAACCCCAAGCAGTTCAACAGCCCCGCCGACCTGATTGCCTACCCTCGGACGGAAAGCGACGATGCTGCCAAGCTCGCTCTGCTGGGCACGCATCTGCTCTATGTGCCGGACACAGAGGAAATGTACCAGGTGGGCTTCGCCACGGGTGTGGACCGCGATCACCGTTATTTGCCGACCTCTCAGCAGGAAGTCCTGGAAAAAGCAGCTGAGTTCGGCATTCGCGGCGGACTGACCATGTCGATGCATGATCATCGCGGCCGGTTCGCCGCACTGACCTTCGCCTCCAACGAGGCGCATCCGCCATTTCTGAGGTCGCTGACGCGCTACGAAAAAGCAATGCAACTGGTTGCGATCAACGTTCATATCCATGCCCGGCGCAGGCTCGCCGAAGATTGCGTGGTAGATGGCATAACGCTCACCCGGCGGGAGTTCGAGTGCCTGAAATGGGCGGCGTGCGGCAAGTCGGCCTGGGATATCAGCCAGATTCTCGGTGTCTCGAAACGCACCGTGACCTTCCATCAGGAAAACGCCAAGGCGAAGCTTGGCGTGCGAACCATCAACCAGGCCGTAGTGCGGATGGCTGCTCGGGCGAGATCCTGATCCTCTCCAAGTCTAGCTGTAAAGGTCTACAGGCTGCATTCATGACGGCTTTGCCCTTCGATTGCGTGGACACATCCCGCACGGAGACGACAATGATGCAGCTGATAACACCCGACTGCTACGCCGAGTTTGCGAGCGAACTCAAGGAAATGCACGGACTTAGGTATCGGGTTTTCAAGAAGCGGCTCGATTGGGAAGTGCAGACCGAAGGCGAAATGGAAACGGACCCGTTTGACAGCCTGAACCCCGTCTACCTGCTTCTCAAGGGGTCCGATTGGCGAACTTGCGGCTGCGTCCGCCTTTTGCCGACCACCGGACCGACAATGTTGCGCGATACGTTTCCGACGCTGCTGGATGAGATGGTGGTCCCTGCGAGTGCCGATATCTGGGAGAGTAGTCGTTTCGCGCTCGATCTCCCTGCGACAGCGCCGAAGGCAGCTGGCGGCCTGGCCCAAGCAACCTACGAGCTCTTCGCGGGGATCATCGAATTCGGCTTGGCCAACAATCTCTCCGGGATCGTAACGGTGACAGATACGCGCATCGAAAGGATCCTTCGTCTCGCCACCTGGCCGTTGTCACGTATCGGACAGCCCAAGCAGGTCGGCAACACCGAGGCAGTCGCCGGCTTCCTCGATATTTCCTACGCCAGTCTCTTGCGCATCCGCTGGAGGGGACGCCTCAACGGGCCGGTGTTGTGGCAACCAGTTCTCATCCAATC
>NZ_RZSG01000729.1:0-3015 GCF_003997725.1 Mesorhizobium sp. M4A.F.Ca.ET.050.02.1.1 | reverse complement strand
CCTTCGCGCGCATCCCCGGCCTGTCGGATGTTCCGTTCGCCGTGCAGATGGAACCGAACCTGGTCGTCGAATTCTATTCGCGCTGATTGCTGGTTCAGCAACCTATCGAAAGGCCGCCCAGTGGGCGGCCTTTTTTGCTTTGGCGGATCCGCCGTGCGGCCGCGCCGCAGAAATCGATTTCGATTTCCGGGCCGATGCGCTAATCCGGGCGCCGACACCTGTCCCTGGGGCCGATGCGCCATGAATATGCTGCCAGACGTCAAATCCCTCGAGCCGGTCGGCGACGACACTGAGGGCGGCTTCCATCCGCTGTTTGCCGAGGTGCCGTCGTCGGTCGAGTTCAACAAGCTGCGCAAGCGACTGCTGCGATTGACGCGCCAGGCGATCGAGGACTTCGCCATGGTGAAGCCCGGCGAACGCTGGCTGGTGGCGCTGTCCGGCGGCAAGGATTCCTACGGCCTGCTCGCCCTGCTCCTCGACCTAAAATGGCGTGGCCTGCTGCCGGTCGATCTGCTCGCCTGCAATCTCGACCAGGGCCAGCCGAACTTTCCCAAGCACGTCCTGCCCGACTACCTCAATGCCAACGGCATTGCGCATCGTATCGAATACCAGGACACTTATTCGGTGGTCACCGACAAGCTGCCCGAAGGCAGCACCTATTGCTCGCTCTGCTCGCGACTGCGGCGCGGCCACCTCTACCGCATCGCGCGCGAGGAGGGCTGCGCCGCTCTCGTGCTGGGTCACCACCGCGAGGACATCCTCGAAACCTTCTTCATGAACCTGTTCCATGGCGGTCGCCTTGCCGCAATGCCGCCGAAACTCCTCAACGATGAAGGCGACGTCATGGTACTGCGGCCGCTCGCCTATAACGCTGAGGCCGATCTCGAGAAATTCGCCGACGCGATGCAGTTCCCGATCATCCCCTGCGATCTCTGCGGCAGCCAGGAAGGCCTGCAGCGCAATGCCATGAAGGCGATGCTGGACGACATCGAAAGGCGCATGCCCGGCCGCAAGGACACGATGATCCGCGCCATGACGAATGTGCGGCCCTCGCATCTGCTCGACAGGAAGCTGTTCGACTTCGCCGCCCTCAACGACAGGTAAGACGATCCCTATGACAATTGACGATAGCGCCATCGACTGGCTTGCCGGTCTCCTCTCCGACGCGGCCACTGCCGAGATCATGCCGCGCTTTCGCCGGCTGGGCGAAGGCGACATCCGCCAGAAGACATCGGCCGCCGATCTGGTGACCGAGGCCGACGTCAATGCCGAGCGGCTGATCACGGCAAGGCTGCGCGAGCGCTATCCCTCGGCCATGATCGTTGGCGAGGAGGCCTGCTCCGACAATCCGGCGCTGCTCGGCGGTCTCGGCGATGCCGAGCTCGCCTTTGTCATCGATCCGGTCGACGGCACCTTCAACTTCGCCTCCGGCGTGCCGCTGTTCGGCGTCATGCTGGGCGTTGTCGTCAAGGGCGAGACCGTCGCCGGCATCATCCACGACCCCGTCGGCAAGGACTGGCTGATCGGCGCCAAAGGCGCAGGCAGCCACATCCGCCACGCCGATGGCTCGCTGGAGAAGGTGCGCGTCGCGGCGGCCGTGCCGATCTCGCAAATGACGGGCGCCGTCTCCTGGCAATACCTGCCGGAACCCGAGCGCTCGCGGCTCGCCCGCAACCAGACCAAGGCGCTGTCGCAGTTCGGCTATCGCTGCGCGGCGCACGAATACCGGCTGCTCGCCAGCGGCCACGCGCATTTCGTCGTCTACAACAAGCTGATGCCGTGGGATCATCTGGCCGGCGTGCTGATCCACCAGGAAGCGGGTGGCTACGCGGCGCGGATCGACGGCAGCGCCTATCTGCCCTCGCATGTCGACGGCGGCATCCTGGTCGCCCCCGACAAGGACAGCTGGCAGGAGCTGCGCCGCGAACTCTGGGCCGACTAAGACCTTAGGCTGGGCTCACACCGGCGGGTTATGCGGCTGGAACAGCCTGCCGCGCTCGGCAATCAGGATCATCAGCAGCGCCGCGACCGACACGCTGCAGAAGCCGGCGGCGAGCGGCGTCACCGTGCCGTTGTAGGCCAGGCCGATCGCCGCTCCGATCAGGGCGCCGAGAAAGGTCTGCATGAAGCCCAGGATGGATGCAGCAGTCCCGGCGAGTTCGCCGAGCGGCTCCATGGCGAGCGCGTTGAAATTCGCGCCCAGGCCACCGAACGGCACCATGGCGCCGGCAAATAAGGTGATGAAGAGCCAGAGCGGCATGGTCATTTCGAGCGAGACGACCAGCCAGGCAAGACTGATGCAGAGGAACACAAGCAGCGCACCTTGCGACAGTCGACGCATGCCAACCTGTCCGACCAGCCGCGAGTTGAGGTAATTCGAGAAAGCGAGCGCGGCGGCGACGCCGGCGAAGATCAGCGGGAACAGCTCGCCGACATGGAAGATGTCGACATAGATCTGCTGCGCGGAACTGATGAAGCCGAACATGGCGGCGAAGATGAAGGTGCTGGCGAAGGCATAGCACAGCGTGAGACGGTTGGTGAGCACGATGCGGAAACCATCGACGACCGCGCTGACCGTCAGTGGCCGGCGATATTCCGGATGCAGCGTCTCCGGCAGGCGCAGCACCGCCCACGCCGATATGATCAACGCCCCGACGGCCATGGTCACGAAGATCCAGTGCCAGCTTGCAAACAACATGACGAACTGGCCAATGCCAGGCGCGACGACCGGGATCGCCATGAACACCATGAAGATCAGGGACATCACTTCGGCCATGCGCCGCCCCTCGAACGTATCGCGCACGATCGAGACGGCGATGACGCGGGTCGCGGCGGCGCCGAAGCCTTGTATGAGGCGGCAGGTGAGCAACAAGGCGAAACTCGGCGCGACGGCGGCTGCAGCCGCGGCGGCGACATAGACGATCAGGCCGAAGACCAGCGGCGCGCGACGCCCGAATCGATCCGAGATCGGCCCGAAGAAAAGCTGCCCGCCGCCGAAGCCGAGCATATAGGCGG
>NZ_RZSG01000728.1:0-3053 GCF_003997725.1 Mesorhizobium sp. M4A.F.Ca.ET.050.02.1.1 | reverse complement strand
CGGGTCGACGGAGGCCATCGACTTCAACAGGATCGCGGCGTCGCGCACGTCGCGCGCGATCGGGCCGGCCTGGTCCAGCGACGAGGCGAAGGCGACAATGCCCCAGCGCGAGCAGCGGCCATAGGTCGGCTTGATGCCGACCGTGCCGGTGAAAGCCGCCGGCTGACGGATCGAGCCTCCGGTGTCGGTGGCGGTGGCGCCGGCGCAGAGGAAAGCGGAAACGGCCGAGGCCGATCCGCCGGACGAGCCGCCCGGCACGAGCTGGGCATTGTCCAGCGTGCGCTGGGTTTTCGCGCCGCCGGCCGAGACGAAGCCGCCGTCGCCCTGGTGCGTGGTCGGCATCACCACCGTGTCGAGGCGCGAGCGCCGCCACGGGTTGATGACCGGGCCGTAGTAGGAGGTCTCGTTGGAAGAGCCCATGGCGAACTCGTCCATGTTGAGCTTGCCCAGCATGACGGCGCCGTCGGCCCACAGATTGGCGGTGACGGTTGATTCGTAGCGAGGCTCGAAACCGTCCAGCACGTGGCTGCAGGCCTGGGTGTGGACGCCCTTGGTGCCGAACAGGTCCTTGATGCCGAGCGGAATGCCTTCCAGCGCGCCGCCCTCGCCCTTGGCGAGCTTGGCGTCGGAGGCCTTGGCCATGTCGCGGGCCTTGTCGCCGGTGACCGTGACATAGGCATTGAGCACCGGATTGGCGCGCTCGATCGCCTGCAGATAGGCCTCGGTGATCTCGGCGGCGGTGATCTCCTTGCCGCGCAGCCTGGCGCGGGCTTCGGAAATCGTCAGATGTGTCAGTTCGCTCATCAGGCAAGGCTCTTTTCGTAAAACACCGACCATTCGGAGTCGGGATAGTCCAGCACCGGGCCGCACCGCGAGAATCCGGCGCGTTCATAGACAGTCCAGGCGGCGGGGTGGCGGTCGCCGGTTTCCAGCACCAGGCGCGTCATCCCCTCGCTGCGTGCCAGCGCCTCGACCCGCTCGACAATGCTCGCGCCGATCTTCTGGCCACGATGCGAGGGCCTGGTGTACATGCGCTTGACCTCGCCGATGCCGCTGTCGTGGCGCTTCAGCGCGCCGCAGCCAACGGCGAGACCATTGTCGCGCGCGATGAAGACCGTCGTGTCCTTGCCGGCCATCTCCTCCACGGTCATGTGGTAGCAGTGCTCCGGCGGCGTCAGTTCGAGCAGCGTCACGTTGAGTTCCTCGACAAGGATGCGCACATCGTCCTGCAAGGCGGTCTCGACGGCGATCTCGATTGCCATCGGGCCTTTACTCCACCACCTTCGGGACGAGGAAGAAGTTCTCTTCGGTGGCCGGCGCGTTGGCGACGATGTCGGCGGGCTTATTGCCGTCGGTCACGATATCCAGGCGCTTCTTCATCTCCATCGGCGTCACCGAGGTCATCGGCTCGACGCCGGAAACGTCGACTTCGTTCAATTGCTCGACGAAGCCGAGGATGGCGTTCAGTTCGCCGGTCATGCGCTGGACGTCCTCCTCGCTCACCGCAATGCGGGCAAGGTGCGCGACGCGCTTCACTGTCTGAAGATCAACGGACATTTTTGTTGCCTCGGGAAAACCAGCGCTATAGCGGCGACGCGCGCGCCGCGCAACCTGCATCGCCGCGCGGATGGCTGAGATTTGGGCTTAAGGCAGCGCCACGCCTTCGCAGTGGAAGTAGCTGCCGCCATTCCCGGCCTGCTCGCTCTCGTCATCGACCGGCCGAACCGAGACAAGGTCGATCTGCTTCGGGCTCATTTGGGTGACCGACAGGACGTCGGGAAAGACCAAACCCGGCTCCTGGCAGATGGCGGTGACCGCCCAGCTCGGCGAGCGCGATGCCTTGGTGACCTGAAGGAACTCGCAATTGAATTCGATGCCCTCGAGTCCGCGGGCCGACAGGACGATGTTGCCTGCCTCGATCAAGTCCTGCAGCTTGCCCTTCTTGGCCTGCGCGCACAGTTCCTCCGATTGCAGGTAGACGCCGTCGATGAAGCCCTCGGCCGCCGGCGCGGGGGACGCGGCAACCAGCATCGAAACACAAAGTGTCTGCCTCAAAGCCATGATTTCATTCCATTTCCCCAATGAATAGTCCCGGCTCAGCGCGTCTCCGCGCCTATAACGTGATGGTTTGGCCAATCGCCGGCAAGGCCACATCGACGCCGGAGCCCTCCATGCCGGCGACGAACTTGTCGGCGGTCTGGTCGATGATCGGGAAGGTGCCGAAATGGCAGGGAACGACCGTGTCGAAGTTGAAGAAGCGCTGGCAGGCGAGCGCCGCCACCGCGCCGCCCATGGTGAAGCGGTCGCCGATCGGCACAAGGCCGATCTTCGGCTCATGCAGTTCGTTGATCAGCGCCATGTCTGAGAAGATGTCGGTGTCGCCCATATGGTAGAGCGTCTTGTCCTGCGGGAAATGCAGCACGAGGCCGCCGGGATTGCCGAGATAGGTGTTGGCGCCGCCCTCGCCGCCGAAGGACGAGGAGTGCAACGCTTGGACGAAGGTGGTGGTGAAGGCGCCGCAATCGACGGTGCCGCCGATATTGCCGGGATTGATCTTGCTGCCGCTGGCGCCCTGGCCGACCAGATACATGCAGATCTCGTAATTGGCGACCAGGACGGCGCCGCTCTTCTTCAGAATCTCCAGCGCGCCGCTGACGTGATCGTTGTGGCCATGGGTCAAGAGCACGTGCGTCACCCCTTCCGCCGGCCCTTCCCAGCCGCCCGTCCAGGACGGATTGCCGATCAGATAGGGGTCGATCAGGATATTGGCCCCTGCCGTCTCGACGCGGAACGCCGAATGTCCGTACCAGGTCAGTTTCATCAATGCCTTCCTCGATTTTTGCTGCGCCAGAGGATAGAACGCCTCCGGCAGAATTAAAGTGCCATCACATGCGGTGCGTCAAAAAGGGTGCGCCGCGCTTGAGGTCAGAGGAAAGCAGTTGGGCATCATATCGATCGAGGACTTGCCGGCACGTCTCCAAGGCGGCAGGACCTTGGCCGGGCTCGACCTCGGCGACAAGACGATCGGTGTGGCGGTCTCCGACCGGGGCCTC
>NZ_RZSG01000727.1:0-3062 GCF_003997725.1 Mesorhizobium sp. M4A.F.Ca.ET.050.02.1.1 | reverse complement strand
GATCGCCAGCGGCGCCAGCTGGGGCGCGATCGCGCGCTCCGTGCATCGCTCCGGCCCGGTCGCCTCGCTCACCGCCAAGTCGCTCAATCTCGGCTCGCAGCACGGCCGCCCCGACGCGATCTATCTCGACGATGGTGCGAGCGAGCTCGACGGTCAGTTGCTGTTCGATCTGGTTTCACCAAATTCGGGAATGGCTGGAGACGACACGCTGGAGGAACTGTTCGCCGAGGCGGAAGGCGCGGAACAGGAGGGGCGTCACGACGATGCGGCAGCGCTTTACCAGCGTTGCCTCGCGATCGACGCCAAGGATGCGATTGCCGCCTTCAACCGCGCCAACTGCCTGCGCGGCGCCGGCCGCGTGGCGGAAGCCGCGCACGACTATGCGCGTGCGATCAAGCTCGATCCCGGCTTCGTCGAAGCCTGGTTCAACCTCGCCGGCCTGATGAGCGCCGAGGGCAAGGTGGCCTCCGCCCGCCGCCACCTGCAGAAGGCGATCGCACTCGACAAGACCTATGCCGACCCGGTGTTCAACCTTGCGCGGTTGGAATTCGATGGGGGGAATATGGCCGAGGCCCGCCGGCTGTGGGTGCGCTATCTGGAACTCGATGCTGAATCCGAATGGGCGAGGTTGGCGCAGAAGGGGATACAGTTCGTCGATTTGCATATGGCGCGCACGGCGGGGTGAGCGAGGGTGGAGCTTGATGCAAAGACCATCCGGAAGAGAGTCACCGAAGAGCTTTATGCCCGCCTTGGTGAGAGATGGTTCAAGCCGGGCAGTTCAAAGCTGATCATCGCGTCCACCGACAACCAGACCGATTTCAGTATAGAGCTGGATTGTTACACGGATCGCCGCTACGGCGAGTATGACTGTTCTATTGAAGCCGTCCTCAAATGGAAGAAATTCGCTAAGTTATTTAGGGAGTTAGGCGATTGGTATAACCATATATTCCAAGGTACGGCCCGGTCGAAGAACATGGTATTTGCGAGAGTTTCCTTTGATGGAATCCAAGCCGATTTCAAATCGCCCGGCCGAGATATCTTCTGGGTCACCAATGAACGAAACCTTGAGATGTTCATATCCCAATGTGTGAACGATCTCGACGGTAAGGTCGGTGTGTGGATCAGGAGGTGGTTCACTTGGCTATCGGCGCTGGAAGCGATGGATGCTCATCCAAATCTCTGCGGTGCATGGCGGGACACAGCCTATTACTGTCTGATGGAACAGGTTCATGGGCGTGACGCAGCCTGCGCTTGGATCCGTGGGATCGACGCCACGGGCTGGCCTGAGTGGCTGGCGGCGCAGGTCGAGTATCTGCAATCGAACGTTTGCGATGGAACTGCGATCCGGCCATAGTCTCCGCTCCAAGAGGATCGCGATGTTCGCGCCTGTGAGCTCGGCCTCTCCAGAAAGCCCGCCCCATGACCCACTTCCTCTTCGACGGCTCCGAAACCGCCCCCGTCACCATCCTGCTGGCCCATGGCGCCGGTGCGCCGATGGACTCCGCCTCGATGGCCGCCACCGCCAAGGCGCTCGCCACGGCCGGCTTCCGCGTGGCGCGCTTCGAGTTCCACTACATGGCCGCCCGCCGCTACGGCCATCGCAAGCCGCCGCCGCGCGCCGAGACGGTGAACCCTGAATACATCAAGGCGATCGCCGACCTTCGCGCCAAGGGTGTCACGGGAAAGCTCATCATCGGCGGCAAGTCGATGGGCGGGCGCGTGGCGTCGATGGTCGCGGACGAGATGTTCGAAAAGGGCGAGATCGCCGGGCTGGTCTGCCTCGGCTATCCCTTCCACCCGCCGGCCAAGCCCGAGCAGCTCCGGACAAAGCATCTCCTCGGCCTCAAGGCGCCGACGCTGATCTTCCAGGGCACGCGCGACGAGTTCGGCACCAAGTATGAGGTTGCGACCTATGGCCTTTCCAACGCCATCGAGATGATCTGGCTGGAGGACGGCGACCACGATCTGAAGCCGCGCAAGGCGATTTCGGGTTTTTCGACGGCGGATCATTTGAAGACGGTGGCGGAGACGACAGCGGCTAAATTCGCGCAGCCGTCGGCTTCGTCATTCTAGGGCGGAGCAAGGAGCGAAGCGACGCGCGCAGACCCTAGAATCCATGCCGTGACGCTAAGGCGTTGCAACGGTTCAGAATTCTGCCCCGCCACGTTCCACGGCGACGGTCACGGCATGGATCCTCGGGTCAAGCCCGAGGATGACGAAGCGAGGGGCGCTTTCGGCATCCAAACATGAAAATCGCCACCTTCAACATCAACAACATCAACAGCCGCCAGGAGAACCTGCTGGCCTGGCTCGCCGAGGCAAAACCCGACGTCGTCTGCCTGCAGGAACTGAAGGCGCGCGACACGCAGTTTCCGCTGACCCGGCTGGCGAAGGCCGGCTATGGCGCGGTGTGGAAGGGCGAGCCGACCTGGAACGGCGTTGCCATTCTGGCAAAGGGCGCAGAACCCGTGCTGACGCGCGACGCGCTGCCCGGCGACGACGCCGACCGCCAGGCGCGCTACATCGAGGCGGCGGTGTCGGGCATTGTCATCGCCTGCCTCTATGCGCCCAACGGCAACCCGCAGCCCGGGCCCAAATATCAGTACAAGCTCGCCTGGCACGATCGCTTCGCGGCGCACGCGAAGCAGCTCCTCGACACCGGCCTGCCGGTGGCGCTTGCCGGCGACTTCAACATCGTGCCCGAGCCACGCGACATCTACCCGACCCGCTCCTATGACGACAACGCGCTGGTGCAGCCGCAAAGCCGCGCCGCCTTCGCGGCACTCGTCGAGCGGGGCTGGACCGATGCGCTGCGCAAGGTCTTCCCGAAGGAGGAGAAGCTCTACACATTCTGGGACTACCGCCGCAATCGCTGGCCGCGCGACGCGGGCCTCAGGCTCGACCACATCCTTTTGTCGAAGACACTCGTCCGCAAGCTGAAAGCGGCCGGCATCGACCGGGCCGTGCGCGGCGAGGACAACGCCAGCGACCACGCGCCGGTGTGGGTGGAGGTGGAGACCTGACCTCGCCGCCGCGATCCTTCGCGCCCCTCTGTGCAGTCA
>NZ_RZSG01000726.1:0-3066 GCF_003997725.1 Mesorhizobium sp. M4A.F.Ca.ET.050.02.1.1 | reverse complement strand
CCACCAGCTTGGCCGGCTGCACCCGCGCCTGGCCATGGACGACGAAGCCGCCCAGGACGTCGCGGACATTGATGCGCGCCCGCGTCGCCGCTTGATCGAGGATCTCGACGCGGTTCGGATCGACATCCCAGGCGCGGATCGTCTCGCATTCCTCGCGCGCGCGTTCGACCTGCGCCGGATTGGTGGCCACCGTCAGATTGTCGACGCGGCGGATGTCGGCATCGATGCCTTCGGCGGCCGCCACCCGGATCACCTCGTCGACGCAGCCGGCCATCGCCGCCTGCATGGCGCTGACGCCTTGCCGCGTCGAGGTCTTGAGATACTTCTCTCGCGACCAGGTGAAGCCGCCCGACAGCCAGCCGCCGTTGCGGCCCGAGGCACCGAACCCGGCGAATTCGCGCTCGATCAGCGCGATGCGCAGCGAGGGCCTCGCCTTCTTCAAATAGTAGGCGGTCCACAAGCCGGTATAGCCGGCGCCGACGATCGCGACATCGGCCTCGATATCGCCGGGCAAGGGCGGCCGGGGCGCGGGAACTCCGCCGATATCCGCATACCAGAACGATATGTCGCCGTTGCGCTTGGCTTGCATGGGATGACTTTCGGATTGGTTGGAACGGATCAATCGGGGTCAGGTCAGCGTTGTGTCTGCCGCGCTGTCATCGGCCAGAAGCTTGGCGTCTGCACCATCGAAGCAAAGCTCCACTGGTTCGCCGAGGCCGAAGCTGTCGCCGGTCAGCGGCGAGCGCACGATCGCGGTCGAACCGTCGGCGAGCTTGACTTCGTATTTCGACCCCGAGCCGAGATAGATGGCTTCCGCGATCGTTCCCGGCAGCCGGTTGGCGCCGTTTGCGGCATCCTGGCCGGGCCGGCGGATGGCAAGCTTTTCGGGACGCAGCAGCATCACCGGGTTGGCTTGCCCGTTGATGCGCTTCGGCGCCGTCACCGTCTCGCCGGCAATGCGCAATGCCGTGCTCGTGCCGTCGCTCCGCGCCTCGCCGCGCAACACCGTGGAGTCGCCGATGAAGCGGCCGACGAACAGCGTCGCCGGTTCGTCGTAGAGCTGCCGGCCGGTGCCGACCTGCTCGATCTGGCCGCGATTGAACACCGCAATGCGGTCCGACAGCACCAGCGCCTCTTCCTGGTCGTGCGTGACATAGACGAAGGTGGTGCCGAGCTCGCGATGGATGCGCTTGATCTCAAGCTGCAGCCATTCGCGCAGCTTTTTGTCGAGCGCGCCGAGCGGCTCGTCCATCAACAAAAGCGGCGGGTCGAAGACGATGGCGCGGGCCAGCGCCACGCGCTGCTGCTGGCCGCCCGACAATTCGCTAGGGTAGCGATGCGCGAAGTCGCCCATTTTGACCATGTCGAGCGCCCGCGTCACCCGCGCCTTGCGCTCATCCTGCCCGACGCCGCGCAACGTCAGTGGATAGGCCACGTTGCGGCCGACCGTCATGTGCGGGAACAGCGCGTAGTGCTGGAAGACGACGCCGATGTTGCGCTTGTGCGCCGGCACGCCGACGACGCTTTTGTCCCCGACCAGGAGCTTGCCACTGGTCACATCGGTGAAGCCGGCGATGACGTTGAGCGTCGTCGTCTTGCCGGAGCCGCTTGGCCCGAGCAGCGTCATGAATTCGCCGGGCTCGATGCGAAGCGAGACGCCGTCCAGCGCCTTGAAGCCGCCATAGGCCTTGCTGATCGACTCCAGGTCGATCGCCGCGCCCTTGCTCGCCTGCCTTGGGTTCATTGGCGTCCCTTCCGCTCGCGGCCAAGGAGAAGCATGCCGCCACCGATCAGGATCGTGGTGGCGCACAAAAGGATCGTGCCGACCGCGGCGACCGTCGGGTCGGCGTCGCGCGTGATGGAAGAGAAGATCTGCACGGGCAATGTCTTCAGGTAGGGATTGGTGATGAACAGCGACACGACGATCTCGTCGAAGGAGGTGGCGAAGGCGAACAGCAGGCCGGACAGGATGCCGGGCAGGATCAGCGGCAGCGTTACCGTGCGGAACGTCGTCAGCGCACCGGCGCCGAGGCTCGCCGCCGCCGTCTCCAGCCGCCTGTCGAACACTTCGAGACTGGCTGAGACGGCGATCAGCACGAAAGGAAGCGCAAGGATGGTGTGGGCAAGCACGAAGCCCAGCATCGTTCCGACCAGGTGGGTTTCGAGATAGACGGCATAAATGCCGATGGCCAGCACCACGCCGGGCACCACCATCGGCGTCAGCATCAGCATCCGCAAAAGGTTGGCCGGCCGCGCCTTCATGCGGTCGAGGCCAAAGGCCGCCAGCGTGCCGAGCACCGTCGCCAGCACCGCCACCAACGAGGCAACCTTGAGCGAGTTCAGGAAGCTGGTGGACCATTCCGGGCTTGTGGCGAAGTTCTGGTACCATTGCCAGGAGAAGCCTTGCGGCGGAAACGCCAGCGACTTGTTGGCGTTGAACGACATCGGCACGACGACGAGCGTCGGCGCCACCAGCCATATCGCCACCAGCAGGCAGACGAGCCCGAGGACGACGCGCGTGAGGGGCTTCATCTCCATCAGCGTCGCCCCGCTTCCCGGTGCCTGGAGCGCATCACCGGCGCCGCCAGCGCCAGCAGCAGGAAGGTGGCGACGAGCAGCACCACGCCCATCGCGCCGCCACGGCCCCATTGCAGCAGGCTGAGCACCTGCGTCTGCACCAGCGTTGACAGCATGGTCGAGCGCGGGCCGCCTAGCAGCGCCGGCGTGATGTAGAAGCCCAGCGCCAGGATGAAGACGATGATGGCACCGGCATAGACGCCCGGCAGCGACAGCGGCAGGTAGACGGTGAAGAACGCGCGGAACGGTGACGCGCCGAGGCTCCGCGCCGCTCGCATCAGCCTGAGGTCGATGCCTTTCATGACCGAATAGAGCGGCAGGATCATGAATGGCAAAAGCACCTGCGCCATGCCGATCACCACGCCGGTCTGGGTGCGGATCAGCTTGACGCCGCTGAAGCCAGCCGCGCGCAGCAGCGAATTGATGACGCCCGAATCCTGCAGCAGGATCACCCAGGACAAGGTGCGCACCACCCCGCTCACCCAGAAC
>NZ_RZSG01000725.1:0-3070 GCF_003997725.1 Mesorhizobium sp. M4A.F.Ca.ET.050.02.1.1 | reverse complement strand
TCGAACAGCTGCGCCCGCAGCGCCCTGATCCGCCTGGCCTGGCCGGCGCTCCGGTAATCGGCGCACCGCATGTAGCGCGGTCCCGGCACGAAGATCCGGCGCACGCAGGTGCGGTTCTCGCCGGCGGGGCTGGCGTCGGCGCCCGATAGCGCCGAAAAGCCGAACGTCGCCACCGGCAAGGGTCCCGTCACCGGCAGTCCTTCCCTGGTCAGGATCGCGCGCGCCCGCTCGCAGTAGCGCACCGAAAGCGCGGAGAAGCGGCTCTCATTGTGTCCGGCGCGGTATTTCATCACGGTGGTGCAAAGATCGCCCGCGGCCAGCTTGTTGGCCAGCGCCAGATATTCGACGCCAAGCGCGATGTTGGTGGCGGGCAGGCCGAGTTCGTCGAGCGAGCCGCGGAAGCCCAGCATGCGCGCCGTCGCCGGCATCACCTGCATCAATCCGACCTCGCCGTCAGCGCCGCGCGCCTGCGGGTCGAAGCCGCTTTCGATCTCCATCACCGCATGCGCCAGCACCGGCTCCAGCCCGTAGATCGATGCCTGGCAGCTCGCATAGGCCTTGAACGCGTCGCGCGTCCATGCCCCGCTGGCGGCGCAGCCGGTCTGTCGCGGCCGGTCGGCCATCCGTTCGACGGAGGATCGTTCCGAGGCGCCGGCATTCGTGCCTAGCAGGACAAAGCCGGCCATGCAGATTCCGGAAAAGCGTCCGACGCTTTTCCGGCAAGAATCCGCGACAAGCAAGAAACCTTGGGCGACCGCTGCGGCGATCGCCCTCGACAGTTTTCTCTTTTCCGTCATCGCCAGCCGGCCGGCGTGCTGGCGGTCAGTGCATGTATTCGACCATGCGATCGTGGAAGCACTCGCATTTGTTGAGCGTGTCTTCGTCCTTGTAGTTCGTCTTCAGGTAGCCATAGGCCATGCCGCAGTAGGCCTTGGCTTCCGAAGCCCAGACGAAGGCGGGGCGCGACGAGTTGATCCACTCCGGGCTTTTGGCGACGGCGACCGACTCGTCCATCAGTTTCACCACCTGGGCCTTGAGGTCGACGATGTTGTCGGTCAGCACCAGGTTGGAAGTCCCGACGGTGCGGCAGTAATCGGCCGCCGGGCCTTCGATGATGTCGGCGGCACGCCCTGCCGATCCGACCAGCAACAGTGCCGCGGCTGAGACCAGCAGTCTTGCGGAACGCTTCATGATAAAGTCCCCTCCAGAATCCTAATATTCGAGTTGCTAATACATAGCATGGCCAAGTCCCGTTGCGCCATGCCGCTAGACCACATTTGCCGTCGTCGTATGCGTGGTCGTCCCATCGTCGTAGAGCAGCGTGATGGTGTTGGCCGCCGGGTGGTTCGTGAGTTGCGCCACTTCGACGAAGTTGGCCGGATTTCCCGAACCGCTGGTGTCGACACTGAGCGTGCCGGTCCCCGCATCGTAGTTCACGAAGTTGCCGATGTTGCCGCCGCCCGGGGCCGTGTCGAACAGGGCGGTCAGGTCGATCTTGTCGCCTTCTCCGCCGACACCGCTGTAGTCGACGATCAGGTCCTTGATGTCGAGGTGGTCAAGCTTGAACGTGTCGGCGCCCGTGCCACCGGTGAGCGTGTCCTGGCCAGCGCCGCCAATCAGCAGGTCGTTGCCGCCAAACCCTTGCAGGATATCGTCGCCGCCGTTGCCGTTCAGCGTGTCGCCGTTGGCCGTGCCCTGCATCGTCTCGGCGTCCGCCGTGCCGGTGTAGGTGACGCCATTGGTGACGTGGACGTCCAGTTGCTGTGCCGTTGTCGTGTCGTTGTCCGCGTCCTTCAGGGTGACGTTGAAGGTCAGATCGGCGTTCTGAGCCGTCGTCGTGGTGCTGACCAGGCCGATATCGGAGATCTTGAAGCCGAGATCATTCGAATCGGAACTGATGTCTTGGGTCGTGGTGCTCGCCCCGCCGGCACCGATGGCGCCATTGAGGTTGATGGCGGTGCCGGAGATGCCCTCGTCGGTCGGGGTGATCTGCGCCCCAACCAGCACGTAATGCTGCCCAGCGGCATTGTAGTCGTTCGATTCGATGATCAACAGGCCGTCATTGTTGTCGAGGGTTACACTCGAGTAGGCGCCAGGACCGGAGCCCGGGCCCTTGAAGATGTCGGCGTTCTCTACGTACATCGCCTTGGTTGTGTATTCGTTGGTCGTCGGATCGTAGAGCTTGAGGATGACGATGAAGTCTTCGGTATTCCCGATACCGTCGAACTTCAGGAACATCGAGCTCACCTGGGCATCGGGCGTCAGGCCGGTAAATCCTGTCGGGTTCGTGGTGAAGAAGTCCATGTCCATGACTTCTCCCTTGCCCATCGTGTCGCCGGCAACGCCGTTTGCCGTGCCCGAGATGGACACGTATGTCGAGGCCTGGGTGATCAGTTCTCCGTTCACGAAGGTAAGCGTGCTGCCGTCGACCGAGCCCGCTTGCAGGTTGTTGGCTCCGGTGCCGTTGCCTGGTTCCGCGTAGCCGGTGAACTGGATGAACAGGTTCGAATTGACCTGCGCCACCGCCACTTCCGGCTGGGTGTTGTCGGTCGTCGAAGACCCCGGCTGATAGCCGGTGATGGAAGACGAATTGCTCACTGTGCTGATCGTCACCGCGGAAATCGGATCGGCCAGGTCAACGGTGTAGGTGCCCGCCACCTTGTCGAAGGTGAGTGTGCCCGTTTCCTGGGTCGTCGCTCCGCCCGTGAGATAGCTGAAGCTGATGTTGAACACAGCCTGTGTCGAGGTCTCGGAGGCCCAGGTTACGGTCGGCGCGGTGATCGCGTTCCCGGCCACGGTCCCGGCCAAGGTGATGGCGGCAAAGTCAGAATTGAGGCTGCTGTACGTGGAATGGCTGTCAGCTCCGATGGAGTAGTCGAACACGCCGGTTCCGCTGACGGTGCCGCTGTTGGCGAAATAGAGGTCCGTCTTGTCGAGAACCGTCGGGACGTCGTCGTCGAAGCCGATGTTGCCGCCCAGATCGGTGCTCACCGTCGAGGTCGCCTGGTCGTGGTCGCCATCGGTCACCGTCGCCGTCGCCGACAGCGTCACCAGGCCGCTGCCGAGGTCG
>NZ_RZSG01000724.1:0-3071 GCF_003997725.1 Mesorhizobium sp. M4A.F.Ca.ET.050.02.1.1 | reverse complement strand
ACGAGATCGACCTTGCCGGCGGCAAGGTCGATCTCGTCATAGAAGACGGTGAGCGCGGCAGGTTCGAGCTTGTAGAAGCGCAGCGCCTCGCCGACCGCCTGGCCGGACAGGTTCATGAAGGTCTGCGGTTTGATCAGGAGGATCTTTTCGCCGGCGAGCGTGCCTTCGGCGATCAGGCCCTGGAATTTCTTCGACCAGGGCGAAAAAGAATGGCGGCGGGCGACTGCGTCCACCGCCATGAAACCGACATTGTGCCGGTTGTTGGCATATTTCGCGCCCGGATTGCCGAGGCCTGCGAACACAAGCATCGTCGTCTCCGGGCGGGAAAATTACTTCTCTTCGGCGGCCGGAGCCGCTTCGGGCGCTGCCGCCTCGGCCGTCTCTTCCACCTCGGGCTTCATCGCCGAGGAGCCGGCAATGGTCGCGATGGTGAAGTCGCGGTCCGAGATCACCGGCTTGACGCCGGCCGGCAGCGTGACCGCCGAGATGTGGATCGAGTCGCCGATATCGGTGCCGGCGAGATCGATGGTGATGAATTCCGGGATCGCATTGGCCGGGCAGTGGAACTCGACCTCGTGACGCACGATGTTGAGCACGCCGCCACGCTTGATGCCGGGCGACTTGTCCTCGTTGATGAAGTGGACAGGCACGTCGACATTGACCTCGGTGTCCTTGCCGATGCGCAGGAAGTCGACATGGACAGGGAAATCCTTGACCGGGTCGAGCTGGAAGTCCTTGGGCAGAACCTGGATCTTGCTGCCGCCGACATCGATCGTGGCCACCGTGGTCAGGAACCCGCCGCCGTGGATCTTGTAGTAGACGTCCTTGTAGTTGAGGGCGATCGCCAGGGGAGGCTGCTTGTCGCCGTAAATCACTGCAGGCACTTTACCGTTGCGGCGAACTGCACGGGCGGACCCCTTACCGACCTGTTCGCGCGCTTCGGCCTTGAGCTCGTAAGTATCGTGGCTCATGGCATTTCCTTTCGCGTGTTGTGGAGCGTTTGCGGCAGGCAATATGCCCAGCCGAAACGTCGAAAGCCGCCAGGCCTGGATGTCCGAACGCCGGTGGCCGCCAGAAGCGGACCTTTGTTCGGGGATCACAAGGGAAGGCAGCCTTCCGCCGCGTTGCCTCCAAGGGTGTCTACGCGGGTGGCGGCTCTATAGCGGAAGGCGGGCGCAGGCGCAAGCGGTTGGTCTGGAAGGCTTTCGCGACATTTCCAATGTCGAAAGCATACAGTCAAGAATCCCGTCCGTCCGGATGTAGGATCGGGCAGGCTTCAATCGTCCTGCGGCAGTTGTCTCAACCAATCCGTGAGGATCCGATATGAAACTCCTGTTCAGCCGCAATCCCAATCCTCGCCTTGGAGTCGCGACGGCACGCCATCTCAAGGCGGACGTTACGTTCGAATTCGCCTCACCCATGGTATCGGGGCAGGCCGAGCGCTATCGCGTGCTCAACCCAAATCTGACCTTGCCGATACTGGTCGGCTCCGGATGGAGCCTGTGGGAAGCCGACGCCATCGCCTGTCGGCTCTCCCGCGAGGTGGGCTCGAATTTTTGGCGCGGCGGGGACGATGAGCCGGACATGATCCGCTGGATAAGCTGGGGCAAGGAGAATTTCGCCAGAGGCTGCGACATGGTGCATTTCGAGCGCGGCACCAAGCAGCGCTGGGGGCTGGGTCCTATCGACCAGGCCCTCGTCGAGGAAGGCTTCAGGGTTTTCCACGCGGCTGCCGCCATCCTCGCCCCGGTGCTCGCGCAAAGGGAGTGGCTGGTCGGAAATTCCGTCTCCTACGCCGACTTTCGCATGGCGACGTTTCTGCCCTTCAACGATGCTGCCGGGCTACCGCTCGACGACTATCCGTCGATACGTCGCTGGTATGACCAACTCGAGGCGATCGATGCATGGCGCGATCCTTTCGCGGGTCTCGAGGCGCCGCCATTGCCGCGCGTGAAGAGTTACATTTCCAACGGTCGGCCCGGAACAGCGGTCTGATCGGCAGCCAGCGCCTCGCGCAAGGCCCAGACTTTTTGGGTGAGCGAATCGATCTCGGCCAATGTCATCCCGGAGCGCTCGATGAGCGTTTCACCCAGACAGTTGCATTGAGTGAGCAGCGCCCGGCCGGCCACGGTGAGATCGACCTGCACCTGGCGTTCGTCGGCATGGCTGCGCTGGCGGCTCACAAGACCGGCCTGCTCCATGCGCTTGACCAGAGGCGTCACGGTGCTCGATTCCAGCGCCAGCCTGCGCGCGATCGCGCCGACCGACATGCCATCTGCCTCTCCCAGGGCGTTGAGCACGAGATATTGCGGGTAGGTAATCCCCATCTCGTCGAGCATGGGCTTGTAGGTGCGGTTGATCGCCATGCTCGTGGCGTAGAGGGCGAAACAGAGCTGATTGTCCAACGGGAGAGGCACGGCGAATTCCTTTTGCCGACTGAGCATTTCTCAATGTTTACCACGAAAAATGATATCGCGATACATATTTCTTATGGACAAGGGGTTCGATCTGCGCTAACCACATTGTTGTCGCGATATTGATTATCGCGAAAATAATCAATGGAGATTGAGATGACCAAGCCCGGCAGCAGCACGATCGCCACCAAGGACGGAACCGAGATTTTCTACAAGGATTGGGGAGCCGGCCAGCCTATCGTCTTCCATCACGGCTGGCCGTTGAGCAGCGACGACTGGGACGCCCAGATGCTGTTCTTCCTTTCGAAGGGCTATCGCGTCATCGCTCATGACCGGCGCGGCCATGGCCGTTCCACCCAGACGGATACCGGCAACGAGATGGACACTTACGCCGCCGATGTCGCCGAACTCGCTGCGCATCTCGACCTCAAGAACGCCATCCATGTCGGCCATTCCACCGGCGGCGGCGAGGTGGCCCGCTACGTTGCCAAATACGGTGCTGGCGGCCGCGTCGCCAAGGCGGTGCTGATCGGCGCCGTGCCGCCGATCATGCTCAAGACCGCGGCCAATCCCGGCGGCCTGCCGATCGAGGTGTTCGACGGCTTCCGCTCCGCCCAGGCCGCCAACCGCGCCCAGTTCTTCCGCGATGTTCCGGCC
>NZ_RZSG01000723.1:0-3073 GCF_003997725.1 Mesorhizobium sp. M4A.F.Ca.ET.050.02.1.1 | reverse complement strand
ACACCCATGCGGCCGCCTTCATTGAAATTGACGATCGAAATGCCATTGGCCGCACCGTCGATGATGTTGTTGCCGATGATGGCGCCCTCGAAGGAGAATTCGGAATAGAGCGCCGTCTCACCCGAGCGCGAACAGGTGTTGCCGATGACCTGCAGATTGCTGGAACTGTTGGCGCGGATCGCCGAGAAGGCACAGTCCGAGACGATGTTGCCCGAGATGACGACATTGCCGGCGCGGAAGGCATTGATGCCGTTGCCGTTCTGGCCGGTGCCGCCATTGCGGGCCCTTATGCGCTCGACACGGTTGCCGCTGACGGTGGTGCCGTCTTCCGCTTGCTGCCAGCGGTGCACCAGGATGCCGCCATTGGCGCAGTCGGACACGGTGTTGCCGGAGATCTCAAGCCCGCCGGCCTCGACCGAATAGATGCCGGCGTCCGCCGCGCCGGAAATATCGGAACGCTCAACTCGGCCCGAAACATGTTCCAGCGCCAGCCCGTTCTTGCCGCTGCCGGTAACCTGGCAATTGTCGATGACGAGATGGCCGACGCGGCGGAGATCAAGCAGACCCTGCGCATAGTCAGCCAGCCAGCGGTTCGAGCCGTCGAACACCAGCCCGCTGAGTTCGATATGCTCGGCCTGCTCGGCCATCATCAGATGCCCGTTGCCGCCATAGACGATGCGCGTGGCGCCCGGCACGCCGCTAAGGCGTAGGCGCGCTGGCAGCCTGAGGTTGGACACGACATAGGAGCCCTGCGGCAAAAACACCGGCGCATCGCGCTCGCTGGCGTCATTGAGGAGCTTGGTGAAGGCCTTGCTCTGGTCGTCAAGCGCGCCCGGCTGCACGCCGAGTTCGGTGGCGTTGATCGAACCGCGCATCGAGGCCTTCTCGATGCCGGGCAGGACCTTGGCCGAGGCTTTGCCAGCACAAAGGCCTGCGATGGCAAAGCCGGCGGTCTGGGCGAGCAGCGTTCGTCTGTTCAACATCGGCACAGGTCCTGGCGTTTGCCATCCCTGTCGCAGGAATCGTGCCAGGTCTGCCATCGGACTACGGCTTGTACAGAGGCGGCACCGGGCCTAAGTTCATTGGATGAGCAGAGCTTTTACCCGCGAAGAAGACAGCGAAAACGCCATCGCCGGCATCGGCGAGCGTCCGATCAGCCCGCATCGCAACCTGGTGACGGAGCGCGGCCTGGCCATGATCGATCAGGAACTCGAAGGTCTGCGCGACGAATTGGGCAAGGCCGAGAGACGAGCGGACCGCGAGCGCATTGCGGTCGTGTCGCGCGACCTGCGCTACTGGACCGCCAGGCGCGAGAGCGCCGAGCTTTCCGTGCCGGAGCCGGGTAGCGAAGTGGTGCGCTTCGGCATGGGTGTGACGCTGGAAGGCGATGACGGCAAGAAGGTGCATTGGAAGATCGTCGGTGAGGACGAGGCCGACCCGTCAAAGGGCAGCATTTCCCATGTCTCGCCGATGGCCATCGCGCTGTTCGGCAAGAAGCTTGGCGATGTCGCGAGCGTCAACGGCAAGGAGTGGGAGATCACGAAGCTCTCGGACAAGGCCGAAAGCTAGTCCTCGAGCTTGACCACATGGTCGCGGAAGAATGCCGCGGCGCCTTCCTCGTTGATCTCGCCCGCCGCAACCCCCATCACGAATTCGTAGATCGTACCGTCGTCGGCTGTAAGGCCGTAGCCATTGATGATTAGGAACGCGCCAGCCGCCACCATGGCAGTGCGCTTGTTGCCATCGACAAACGCGTGGTTCCCGGCAATGCCGAAGATGTAGGCCGCCGCCAGTTCCTCGATCGACGGATCACCATAGTTGGCCTTGTTCTCGGCACGGGCGAGCGCGGATTCGAGCGCATTCTCGTCTCTCAAACCCTGCGCGCCGCCATTTCGGCGCGACTGCTCGGCGTGCATCGCTTCGACGGCGCGACGCGACAGAAACTCCCAGCTCATTCGGCGAGCTTCTGAAGCGCGACCTTGTACTTGTCCATGACCTTGCGGGCGGCTTCCATCTGCCGCTCGAAGCTGTCGTCCACCGGTTCAAGGACAATGCCCTTGTCCGTTTCAACGATCTGGAGCTGGTCGCCCGCCTTCATGTTCAGGCGGTCGAGGAGTTCCTTCGGCAGGATAACGCCTTCGGAATTGCCGATCTTGCGAATGGTGGTGTTCATGACAGATGCCTTGTTGTAACGTGAATTATAACGCCATTTTCTCCGCGTTACAACAGAAATTATAACAGCGCTCAGCCTTCCGCCAGCAGCCGATCCATCAGCCTGTCCGCCGCTTCGGGAATGACCGTGCCCGGCGGGAAGATTTCCGCCGCACCCGCCCTTAGCACGGCGTCATAATCCTGCGGCGGGATGACGCCGCCGGCGACGATCAGCATGTCGCCATGGCCGAGCTTCTTCAAGGCTTCCTTGAGCTGGGGGATCAGCGTCAGGTGTCCGGCCGCGAGCGAGGAGGCGCCGATGATGTCGACGTCGTGCTGGACCGCCAGTTTGGCGATCTCCTCCGGCGTCTGGAACATCGGACCGACGGTGACGTCGAAGCCGAGATCTGCAAAGGCAGTGGCGATAACCTTCTGGCCGCGGTCGTGGCCGTCCTGGCCCATCTTGGCCACCAGGATGCGCGGCTTGCTGCCGGACTTCTTCTCGAACGCCGCGATCTTGTCCCGCAGTCTGTCGACCGCCGGATTGTCGCCGAGCGCATCGCGGTAGACGCCGGAGATCGTCTGCACCGAGGCGACATGACGCCCAAAAACCTTCTCCAGCGCCAGCGATATCTCGCCGACGGTCGCGTTGGCGCGCGCCGCGCGGATGGCGAACTCCAAGAGGTTCTCGCCGCTCTCCGCCGCGCGGGTCAGTGCTTCGAGCGCACTGTCGACCGCGCCGACATCGCGCGTGCCTTTGAGCCGCTGCAGCTTCGCCAGCTGCCTGGCCTTGACCTCGGCATTGTCGACCTTCAGCACGTCGACCTCGATGTCGGTTTGAGGCCGATGCGCGTTGACGCCGACCAGCGTCTGCTCGCCGGAATCGATGCGCGCCTGGGTGCGGGCGGCGGCTTCCTCGCTG
>NZ_RZSG01000722.1:0-3076 GCF_003997725.1 Mesorhizobium sp. M4A.F.Ca.ET.050.02.1.1 | reverse complement strand
GCCGCATGTCGAAGATCAGCACCTCGCCACGCAGGAAGGGTGCCAGCTCCGCATCCATCGAGAAGGTCTCGACCGTCATCGCCGGCTGGCCGTCGGGACCGCCGGCGACCGAAACATTGGAGAAGGTCACCGAGGGAAACGGCAGCAGCCTTGCCGTGGCGTCACCCTCGACGGTGACCTTGCGGCCGAGGATGGCGCTCGCCTCGCGCTCGAAATCGGCGCGGTAGCCTGCCCAGTCGATAAAATACGGCACCACCAGCGCCGCGCACAGCACCAGCACGAACAGGCCACCGAAGATCACGAACAGGCGTGCGAGCATCAGCACCAGCGATCGTTGAAAGTCAGCTGCACTGTACCCGCATCAGCGTGTCGATAAAGAGGCAATTCGGCTGCGTCCTCGGCAAGCAGGGAGCTGTGGGGACAGTCCGCCGCGTCAATGCCGCGCCGCTTCCATCAGGGCGGACAAGACCGCACCCGTGCAAAGGCTGATCAGGAATTTCTTCGCAACGAACTCGATGGTCGAGTCGTGGAACGTCAGGATGAAATGCCGATAGTCCGAAAACAGCTCAGGCATATGGGATGGATGAACCCGATTGGCCTTTTCCAGGGAAGCGATCCAGGACGAGTTGAAGACTTCGAACGCAGAATATGGTTGCAGGCCGAGACCATAGAGCCGATGCCCGCTGATGGCTTCATCGTTCGGCGGACCGAATTGAAGCGCCAGGTATGGTTCCACCGTCAGGATTGCGACGGATTGGTCGCCTGTCGCGGGCGAAACCGAGCGCGCGTTCGTGCCATCGAACGAAGGATCCGGAACGTCGGCGAGATACGCGATCAACAGCCGCTCTTCATTTGCAAAGACATGCGGCAATGGCGCGCCGGCCGATGATGGTGGCACCTCGATCGGCAGCAGGGCCTCGGCCGCCGACATGACTAGTGACCAACACGGGGCAGGATCTTGCCCGGATTCATGATATTCAGCGGATCGAGCGCCTGCTTGATCGTGCGCATGACCTCGACGCCATGGCCGAGCTCGTGACGCAGGAAGCCAACCTTGCCCTGGCCGATGCCGTGCTCGCCGGTGCAAGTGCCGTCCATGGCGATGGCGCGCATGTTGAGCCGCGCGACGAATTTTTCCGCCAGCGCGATTTCCTGCGGGTTGTCGACATCCATCAACACCAGCACGTGGAAGTTGCCGTCGCCGGCGTGGCCGACGATCGGGGCGATCAGGCCCATCTCGGCAATGTCGGCCTCGGTCTCGGTGACGCATTCGGCAAGCCGCGAGATCGGCACACAGACATCGGTCGACAGCCCCTTGGCGCCGGGCCGCAAGGTCAGCGATGACCAATAGGCGTCGTGCCTGGCCTTCCACAGTTTCGTCCGCTCCTCGGCAACGCTGGTCCACAGGAACGGACCGCCGCCATTCTCCTCGGCGATCATGCCGAAGGTCTCGGCCTGTTCGGCAACGCCGGCATCGCTGCCGTGGAATTCGACGAACAGGCACGGGCCTTCCGGGTAGTCGAGCTTGGAATAGTTCTTCATCGCCCGCATCTGCAGCGCATTGACCAGTTCGATGCGCGCCACCGGAATGCCCATCTGGATCGTCGCGATCACCGTCTTGCAGGCCGCCTCGAGGCTGGGAAACGGGCAGACGCCGCCGGAGATTGCCTGCGGGATGCCCTGCAGCCTGAGCGTCAGCGCCGTGATGACGCCCAGCGTGCCCTCCGAGCCGATCAGCAGCCGCGTCAGGTCGTAGCCGGCCGAGCTCTTCTTCGCCCGCTTCCCAGTCGTTACCGCCTCGCCATCGGCCATCACCGCCGTCAGCGACAAAACGTTCTCGCGCATCGTGCCGTAGCGCACAGCGTTGGTGCCGGACGCCCGCGTCGCCGCCATGCCGCCGAGCGAGGCATTGGCGCCGGGGTCGATCGGGAAGAACAGCCCGGTGTCGCGCAGATGCCGGTTGAGGTCCTCGCGCGTCACGCCTGGCTCGACGGTGCAGTCGAGATCCTCCGGATTGACCGCGAGGATCCGGTTCATGCGCGAAGTGTCGATCGAGATGCCGCCGCCCGGCGCGTTGGTGTGGCCTTCGAGGGAGGAGCCGACGCCGAAGGCGATCACAGGCACCCGGTGCGCCGCGCAGGCGCGCACGATCTCCTGCACCTCGGCCGTGCTCTCCACAAAGGCGACGCCATCCGGCGCCTGCGTCGGGATGTAGGTGGTGGTGTGCGCATGTTGGGAGCGGACGGCCTGGCCGGTCTGGAAGCGCTCGCCGAGCGTCTGCTTGAGGATGCCGAGAACCGCGGCAATGCCCTCCTCGTTGCGCTCGACGGGATTGAGGTCGCTCAAAGCCATGATTCACTCCGCGAATGGACCAGCCGCCGCCCTTGCTGTGCGGTTATGGATGCGTAGTCTCACGACCCACGCCCTGTCCAGCGATCAGGAAAGGAAAACAAGATGTCGATGCCCGCCCCTTTCATTTCCCGCCCCATGGATATCGAGAAGGACTGGATCGACTATAACGGCCATCTCAACATGGCCTATTACAACGTGCTGTTCGACCGCTGCTCGGACGACGCCTTCGAGATGCTGGGCATGGGGCCGAACTACGCCAAGGAGCGCCGCCTCACCATCTACACGGCGGAAGTCCATGTCTGCTACGTGCAGGAGCTGCATCTGGAGCACAAGGTCCAGGTCTCCTTCCAGCTCATCGACCATGACGAAAAGCGTCTGAGAGCCTATCAGGAGATCCGCCATGTCGACGGCTGGCTGGCCGCCACCTCCGAGACGCTTTCGCTGCATGTCGACATGTCCGGGCCGAAAGTGGCGCCCTTCCCGGCCGACGTTCTTGCCAGGGTCGAGGAGATGCGCGCTGCCCACGCCGCGCTGCCGATGCCGGAGCGCGCCGGCCGCTCGATCGGCATCAAACGCAAGAGCGCTTGAAGCACCCCAGCGCGCACGTTAACCTTACCAAGGTTTTAACGTGAACAAGCCGATTGAGTCGTTGAACGACTCAGCGGAGCGTTTGAAAACCACCGTATCGGGTTGGCGATGCGGGGCGGCGGGCAGAGGCGGTTCG
>NZ_RZSG01000721.1:0-3078 GCF_003997725.1 Mesorhizobium sp. M4A.F.Ca.ET.050.02.1.1 | reverse complement strand
ATCACGTTTCGCGCAACTCCAGTTCCGTGCTTGCCGCGCTCCGGCAGGTCCAGGCCGTCACCGCCGGCGTAATGCTGCCTCTGTTGCAGTCGATTAGCGGAATCATCATCGGGGCCTTCATTGTCGCCGCGCTATTTGCCCTAAGTTCTTTCATCACCTTCGTCATCTTCGCGGGGTTTGGGGCGGTCTACCTCGCCATGTCGCTCGTCATCCGAAAACATCTCAAGAGGAACGCAAGGATCATTGCGAGCGTGCAGGCCGAGGGCATCCGCTCGGTTCAGGAGGGCCTTGGCGGCATTCGCGACGTCATCATCAACGACACCCAGCCCTACTTTCTCTCCCGTTACAGCGAACTCGACATGCACCTGCAGCGCGCCAATGCCACTAACGCGCTGGCGGCAGGTGCTCCCCGTTACGCGATCGAAGCCGCGGGAATGGTGATCATCGCGGTGCTTGCCTATTTCCTGATCACTCGATCGAACAATGCCGGCCAGGTGCTCCCCATGCTCGGGACGTTCGTTCTCGGCGCGCAGCGTCTGCTTCCATCGATGCAGCTTGTTTACGGCAATTGGGCCCTCATACTCAGCAACCTTGCTGGCGCCGAGGTTGTGCTTGACGCCCTGGAAGCGCCTCTCCCCGCCGACTGGAACCATCCAGCAGCCGCCAAGCGGCTTCCATTCCATCGGGCGATTTTGCTGCGCGACGTGTCGTTCAGCTACGCCCCTGGGCAGGCCCCAATACTCGAGCGCTTCAACCTGACGATCGCCAAGGGGACCAAGGTCGGCTTCATCGGCAAGACCGGCAGCGGAAAAAGCACGACGGTGGACCTTGTGATGGGGTTGCTCGAGCCAACCAGCGGCACGATCGAAATCGACGGACAGCGGCTGGACGGGACTACCCGGCGCGCCTGGCGGCAACAGATCGCCCATGTGCCGCAGAGCATTTTTCTTGCGGACGCCTCCATCGCCGAGAATATCGCTTTTGGCATAGATCCCGCCATGATCGACCTGGACCGCGTCCGCAATGCGGCGCAGCAGGCGGCCCTGTCAGATTTCATCGACAGTTTGCCGCAAGGCTACGAGACCAGGGTCGGCGAGCGTGGGGTCCGGCTGTCGGGCGGCCAGCGGCAACGGATCGGCATCGCGCGGGCGCTCTACAAGCAGGCGACCGTGCTTGTCTTCGACGAGGCCACCAGCGCGCTCGACACCGAGACCGAGGCGGCGGTCATGGACGCGATCAGGGAACTGCCCGCCGAGCTCACGGTGCTCATCATTGCCCATCGCCTCACGACCGTGGAGAATTGCGACGAGATCGTCACGATCGAGGATGGGCGGCCGAGCATATGGAGTAGAGCCAGCGGGCAGATCAATTAGTCCTGCTTGGACAGGGCCGCCTTCGGACTCTGGAAAAGAAACTCCGTGCAAGCCTCGCCCGTGGACATTCTGACGAGTTCGAATTCGAACCTGTCCATCAGGAAATCGACCACGGCCCGATCGTCGGCGAATTCCATCGGCCAGCCGCCGAGCCAGTCTCGGACATCGGTCATGTAGCTCATTCCGCGCCCTTTTTTCTTCTCGTGGATCTGCCTGAGGAGGCCGGGCAGCCGGAACGGATTGCCGCCGAGGCCAAAGCGCCAGATGTACCAGCATTCCATCCATCGCCTTTGGCTCGAGTTCGCGGCGTTGTACCGACGCTTCACGTCGAGCCAGAATTCAGCCGATGGACGGACGACGTTCGAAGAATACAGCGCGATAAAGAAGAGGCCGCCAGGCGCTACCCTGCGAGCGGCGTTTTCTACGGCTTGCCACATCGCGCCCGTGTGGTGAAGCACGCCCCATGAATAGACAAGGCTCCAGGTGCCAAGCTTCTCAAGATATCCGCCGTCGAGCACATCGCCCCGTTCGACCGTCCAGTTCGCTGGCTCACCGGCTAGTTGGCGGAGCTTGCTGGTTGTGCTGACTGAGAGAGGATCGAAATCGAAGGAATGGATCCGGCCCGCCTTTGCGTCGAAGGCTGCAAGCGAGTGCAACCCGCTTCCGCTGCCTATATCGAGAAAATCCATTCCTTCGAGGCTCTCCTTGCCGAGGAAGGACAGAAGCTTCTCCGCCGCTGCCTGACGGCGTTCAGCGGAATAGTGCCTGTCGACGAAAGAGGCCCAGTTGGCGCCGAATTCATAGCGGGCGGGCGTGGAATTTTCTGTGTACGTCATTCTGCAGCCTGTTGTCCGGATTCGATGATTTCCATCATATGGGCCGTGACTTTCTGAACATCGTAGCGCAGTTCGGCGAGTGACCGACTGCTCTGCGCCATGCTTTTGGTCTGGTCCGGGTTGTCGATCAGGTGGATCATGGCTTCGGCCAGAGGTGTCGTAGCGCCCACTGGCACGAGGAGGCCATTTACGCCGGGAACAATTGGCGCACGGCAGCCCGGCGCGTCGGTCGTGATCACCGGGCGGCCCATTGCCATTGCCTCCAACACCGAGCGGGAAGTTCCCTCCCGATAGGAGGGGAGGACGTAGATACGCGAATTGGCGATGGCGTCGCGGACGTCGCCCACAGCTCCATGATAGCGGACCGTGCCGTCCGCCACGGCCGCCTCCACCTCCGAGACCGGAAATCCCGCAGGATTCGGGTCTCTATCGCCGACGAGGTCGAAGCGAGCCTCCGGCCGGGCCGCCCTCACCTGCCGCGCCGCACCCAGGTATTCCGCGAGGCCCTTGTCGCGAAGCAGACGGGCAATCATAAGAAAGCGCGGCTCATCCGGCAGCGGCGCTACCTTGAAGCGATCCAGGTCGACTCCTGACCCGTTGACGACATTGGCCGGCGTCCGCCCAAGCAGCCACTGGCGGCGGAAATCATCCCTGTCATCCTCATTCTGGAACGTTGCTGTGGTGGCGACGCGCAGACTGGCGGCATAAAGAAGTCGCGCCACTGCATTGACGACCTTCCAGTGCAGCGACCTATGCCGGTCCGTGAACGCGTAACCGAGACCGGTGATCAGTGCGTGCCGACGAGGAACCCTCGCGGCCAAGGCCGCGGGAATACCGTAGACAATTGGCTTGATCGCACATGCCAGCAC
>NZ_RZSG01000720.1:0-3082 GCF_003997725.1 Mesorhizobium sp. M4A.F.Ca.ET.050.02.1.1 | reverse complement strand
CGCTTCTCAGGGATTTCGGAGTAAAGCGGCTTGTCGGCTGACAAGCGGCCCAACTCTTCATTGGCGGCGGTGGTGGCGTCGCGCTCCTGAAGCCTCTGGTTAATGCGGTCGTCGATGTTCGCGGAATTGTGGACAGATGCGAGCATCTGCTTCAACCCGGCGATTTCCTGCCGCAATTCGCTTTCGCCCTGCTCGACGGTCTGGCCGAAGACGCCCGCAATCTTGTCGCGGATGCCATAGCCGTCGATGATGCTCATGATCGTTTCGACGGGGGCCTTGTCCATGCTCTGCTGGACGTTGAAGAGATATTCGATCGCCTGGGCTGGCGTGACGACCTTGCCGTCAGCCATCTTCTTGCCCGTGTTCGGGTCGAAGTAGCCGCCGTTGCGGTCGAGGATTTCCTGGATGGGCTTGTAAACCGACACCTGTCGGCCGTGGTCGGAGAGGCGGCCCTGAAGCTCCTGCTCGCGCTCGGCGACGAACTTGCGCAGCTCGGCCGGGGCCTTCTCCCAAGCCTGCTTGACGTTCTCGGCTACGCCGCCCTTGATGCCCTGCCAGTTGGCCGGGAGAGGAACCGACCCTGCGTCAGGCGTCAGACCACCGCCGGCCTGTTCCTCTCCGCCACCGCCCTCGGGCGATACCTTGCCGGCTTCGGCTTTCGCGTCGGCCTTCTTCTCGGGAATCGGGCTGGAGAACTTGCCTTCGTCCCACTCGGCGCCGTTGTCGCGCTCGTGCTTGTTCCAGATGGCTTCCAGAGCCGCGTCGTCGGCCAGAGCCGTCGCAGCATTGTTGTTCACGGCCTCGCCGAGCGCGCCGGCCGGCGGGGCGTTGTTGGCTAGGCTTTCTACGACAGCAGTGCTCATCGAAATTCCTCTGACACCTGAAGGCCCCGCTTCTTGCAGAAATCGGGGTTGCGAAATTTGCCCTTCGTCGGCGACAGGGAAGGCTCGTACTCGACGCAGTTGTTGCGCTTCAGATCATCGCGACGCTCGGAGCGCGACGTGATCATTCGGCCGTCGATCGGCGAGGCGTAATCCGGGATGTCGGAAATGACGTTCGGCATGACGATCTGGCCGGCGAACGGCTTTTCCATCGGAGCGCCGGTCTGCCGGTCGACGAAGATGCCATTGCGGAAAACGAACCTGGCCAAATTTCCTGTCCTGCTTTTTCGGGCAGGTACAGGGTGCAAGGGGTCACTGCGAAATTCTAAGCCGCTTGCAATTCAGGTGAGCAGGAGCAGCACAGCGGCGTCGTCATCGGCCATTGAGGCGATTTCCCGCTCAATCATGATGTGCCCCAACTTGGCATCGAGGCCGCCGACCATGCCGGGTAGCGGCGAAGGCTGGTTTGGCAGCAGCGAGACCAGCGCGGCCATGATTGCCGGTGTCAGTTCGAAGGAGCCGACAATCTCGTCAACGGTCGGGGTTTCGGTCTCGTTAAGGTCAACGATCTGCCCGTCACGGACGTATTTGAGCGGTCGGCGATAGTAACCGGCACGGCCGACATCACCAGAATAACCGGGAATCTGGAAAATCGTTTGGTACGCATCGTTTTGGAATGCGTCCGATTGGAAGGCCGTGAATGCCATGGCTACTGCGCCGCAATGTAGGAGATCGAGGCTTTCAGATAATCACCGTTCGCCCACGTTTGCGGGATGAGAGCGCCCCAATTGTTGCCGCCGCCATCGCTCACCATCCCGATGGTTGTCGTCGTCAAAATCTGCACGGCGCCAACACGATTGGCTGTACCGGAATCAAGGGCGGAAACAACCCCGGCCCCGGCCGTTGAAGTAGCCGTGAATGGCAGTGAAAACGACCATACGCCGGAGCCATACGTGGTTGTGCTGCCGGTCTGCATCAGGATATCGACGTGGACGAGACGCCCTATCTTCACATAAGTGCCAGAGAGGGTCCCGTTTCCAATCGCAGGGTTGGTCACTGAACCGGTCCACGTAGGCGTGTAGGTGCCGCGCTCGTAGTCATCGAGCGTGTTCACATCTCCCGAGGGATTCTGCGTTGCCGGGAACGACACCTGACCGGCGGTGACAATAAGCTTCTGATCGAACGTGTATCCGTTCGCCGCACCAGCGAAGGATAGCGCATTGGACGAATGCGTGATGGTCACGTCACCGTTGGCCCAATTGACCACGCCGCCGGATGCCAGGAACAGGTCCGACCATTCTTTCGTCGTGGAGCCAAGCGCTCCGCCATCGTCCGCTGCAGGCAGAAGCGCGCCGTTGACCGTGAGGGGCCCCAGCTTCGCCATGGCACTGTGGATGATGACGTTGGAGGTGACCCCCGAATTATCGGTGATCGTCGCGCCTGGCGTGGTGACGATGACGCTGTTGTCGTGCGCACCCGCATTGAGCGTGACGTTCGAGGACAGGTTGCCGATGAAGTCGACAAACTGGCATGACGCGTCGAACACCACGTCGCCGCCGATCGAACAGTTCGCGATGTGATGCTCGCGCCCGTAAATCGTCAGCGTGGTTGTCGCGCAGCGGTGCAGAGAAACAAGGACGCGGCCAGTCGTGTTCGCAGAAAAATCCATGCCGGCGCTGTAGCCGCCGATGATCTGCGTCATGTTGCCGTTTTTGAGGTTGTAGATGGAATTGACGAGCTTCGTATTGGTGAAGAACCGATAGCCCGTCGTCGTCAGTTCGGTCGCTGGGAAGGAGACGCCATCGCCGCCATTGGTGTGGTTGCTCAGGTAGCCACCGTAACAGATGAACGATACGCCAACGCCCCCTGTCGGAAAGTCGATCGGCGCCGATGCCATGTCCACGATGTAGGGATCATGGATGTATTGATTGTTCCCCGTCGCGACCGAAATGCCAGGGCCGGTGAAGTTCGCGCCATCGCCGGTCAACTGCGGGCGAATGATCCGGGAACCCTCGCCAACGGTGATCATCGCCCCGTTGAAAGCCTTGGTCCACCAGGCAAACGTAGGATTCGCCGTGAACCCGGCGCCCCATTCGAGCGTCACGCCGGCCGGAACATTGATTGTCGTAGTGATGGTGTGAAGCTTGAGATTGGTAGCCTTCTTGCCGCCGAACCCCGATGCGCAGTAGTCGAGCATCGAC
>NZ_RZSG01000071.1:0-14455 GCF_003997725.1 Mesorhizobium sp. M4A.F.Ca.ET.050.02.1.1 | reverse complement strand
GTGTAGATCCAGCGGTCGCCGCCCTTGCCGATCTCGGCCAGGAATTCCTCGCCGAGCGGCGCGATCTCGTCGCGCACCATCGCCGCGACGCGCGCGTGGATCGGCTTCAGCCGCTCGGTCATGCCGAGGTTCATGTCCGCCATCGCTTCCGGTCCTTTCGGGGATGCATCTTTACCCGTGGCAAGGATGACCGTACTTCGGCTAGCCTTGTCAACGCGAGTCCATGGGCGAGTCCCCTGGCCTCGGCCTGCGGCGAGATTGCGGAGGAGCGCCATGAGCTATCTGGACGAGCTGTTCTCGGTCGCCGGCAAGATCGCGCTGGTCACGGGTGCCGCGACCGGCATCGGCCGCATGGCGGCGACCGCCCTGGTCAGCGCCGGCGCCAGTGTCATGATCGCCTCCCGCAAGGGCGAGGACTGCATCAAGGTCGCGAGCGAAATCAACGCCCTCGGCGGCCCGGGGCATGCCGAGGGCTTTGCCGGCGACGTTTCCAGCGAGGCCGGCATCGCCGCGCTCGTCGCCGAGGTAAAGGCGCGGACGGAGCAGCTGCACATTCTGGTCAACAATGCCGGCATCTCCTGGGGGGCGCCGCTGGAAGAGTTCCCCTACCACGCCTGGGCCAAGGTGTTCGGCGTCAACGTCACCGGTGTCTTCCATCTGACGCGTGAACTGCTGCCGTTGCTCGACGCCGCCGCCAGCGAGGCGGATCCAGCCCGGGTGATCAATCTGGGCTCGGTGATGGGCACCCAGCCATTGGCCGACGATGCCTATTCCTACACCGCCTCCAAGGCCGCGGTTCATCACCTGACGCGCACGCTGGCGATCGAGTTCGCCGCCCGCCGCATCACCGTCAACGCCTTCGCCCCCGGTCCCTTTCAGAGCCGGATGACCGCCTTTGCCACCGGAACCGAGGAACAGGCGAAACATGTCGGCGGCCATGTTCCGATCGGCCGCATCGGCATGCCGGATGACATTGCCGGCGCAACGCTCTATTTGTGCAGCCGTGCGGGCAGCTATGTCACCGGCGCCATCCTGCCGATCGACGGCGGCCAGTCGGTGCAGCATGGGCTGACCCTGTTCAAGGAATGAATGTCCGACCGGAACGCCGGCGGGGTGAAGTGGAGGACATCAGCGTGGAACCGATCAGTCTCGATGTGCTTCTGGCCAGCGTCGGCAAGGAAGTCGGCGTGTCGCCCTGGCGCGTGGTCACGCAGCGCATGATCGATCAGTTCGCCGACGCCACCGACGACCACCAGTTCATCCACTGCGATCCGGAACGCGCCAGCCGTGAGACGCCGTTCGGCGGCACCATCGCGCATGGCTTCCTGTCGCTGTCGCTGCTCTCGGCGATGACTTTCGAGACCATGCCGCCGCTCGAAAACAGCAAGATGGGCGTCAACCACGGCTTCGATTCGCTGCGCTTTTTGGCGCCGGTAAAGACCGGCGCGCGCATCCGCACCCGTTTCGTGCTCGCCGACGTCAAGGTCAGGCCCTCGGGCTGGGTGCAGACGGCGCATGACGTGACCATCGAGATCGAGGGCTCGAAGAAGCCGGCGCTGACCGCGCGCTGGCTGACCCTGACATTGATCGAGCGCCAGCCCGAGACCGCATGAACGACCTGAACGCGCTCGATCAGACGGCGCTTGCGCCCTATCTCGAGGCGCATATCCCGGGTTTTGGCGGGCTTTCCGCGACCGAGAAGTTCAAATCGGGACAATCGAACCCGACCTATCTTTTGACCGCGGCAAGCGGCCGCTACGTGCTGCGCGCCAAGCCGCCGGGCCAGTTGCTGAAATCCGCGCATCAGGTCGATCGCGAGTTCCGGGTGATGAAGGCGCTTGCCGCCACCGCCGTGCCGGTGCCGCGCATGCTGCACCTGTCCGACGAGGACTCGCCCATCGGCCGCATGTTCTACGTCATGGAGTTCCTCGACGGCCGCATCTTTTGGGACCCGTCGCTGCCGGAGGCATCCGGGAACGAGGATCATGCCGCCATCTACGACGCCATGAACGCGACGCTCGCCGCCCTGCACGACGTCGATGTCGAAGCCGTCGGCCTTGGCGATTTCGGCAAGCCCGGCAACTATTTCGAGCGCCAGTTCGCCCGCTGGACCAGCCAGTACCGCGCCTCCGAAACCGGAACCATTCCGGACATGGATCGGCTGATCGCCTGGCTGGAGACGCACATGCCGGCCGAGGATGGCCGCGTCTCGCTGGTGCATGGCGACTACCGGCTGGACAACATGATCTTCGCAGCCAGCGAGCCGAAAGTGATCGCGGTGCTCGACTGGGAACTGTCGACGCTCGGCCACCCCTTCGCCGACATCGCCTATCAATGCATGCAATGGCGGCTGCCGCATTCATCGGGCTTTCGCGGCCTCGGCGGCGTCGACCGCGCAGCCCTCGGCCTGCCGTCCGAAGAAGCCTATGTCGAGGCGTATTGCCTGCGGCGCGGGCTTACCGGCATCGACAACTGGAGTTTCTTCCTCGCCTTCTCCTTCTTCCGCCTGGCGGCGATCTGCCAGGGCGTCTATCGGCGCGCGCTGGACGGCAACGCCTCCAATCCGGAAAAGGCCAAAACCTATGGCGAGGCGGTAAAACTGCTCGCCGCGCTCGCCGTGGACCTGATCTACAACAAGATTTGACAATGGGAGAGCTGAGCGATGGGCCGTTTCGATGGAGCGACGGTGCTGATCACCGGTGCGACCGGCGGCCTCGGCCGCGGCGCGGCAAACGCCTTCGCCGCCGAAGGTGCGCGGCTGGTCCTATCGGATCTCGACGAGGCTGCGCTCGGCGATTTCGCCGCGACGCTTGATGCCGAGACGGCAATCCTTGCCGGCAACATCGCTGACGAGAAACTCTCCGAGGATCTCGTCGCGCTGGCGGTGGAGAAGTACGGCCGGCTGGACATCGCCGTCAACAATGCCGGCATCGTCCATGCTTTCGTGCGCCTGCCGCAGGTGGCCTCGGACGAGGCGCGCCGGGTGCTGGAGGTCGACCTGCTCGGCGTCTTCTACGCCATGAAGCACCAGATCCCGCAGATGGAACGGCAGTTCAAGGCAAGCGGCAAGGGCGGCGCGATCGTCAATGTCGCCTCGGTCGCCGGGCTTGGCGGCGCGCCGAAGCTGTCGGTATATGCCGCCGCCAAGCATGGCGTCGTCGGGCTGACGAAGTCTGCGGCGGCCGAATATGCCACCAAGGGCGTGCGCATCAACGCAGTCTGTCCCGCGCATACCAGGACAGCGATGGTGGACGGCTTCGTCCGCGCCAGCGGCTCCCCGGAAGCCGAGGCGATTGCCGAACTCACGCGTGGCGTGCCGATGAAGCGGGTCGGCGAGGTTGAAGAGATCACCACGGGGATATTGTTTCTTGCCGATCCCGCCAACTCCTTCATGACCGGCCATGCGCTGGCGCTCGACGGCGGCATCGGCGCCATCTAGAGCAGAAGGTGTGCGCTTTCCGTCCGGAATTGCGTTGGAACAAGGAGTTAGCGCGGACGTTGGGGAACCTGCCACGCACTTGTTCGTTTCCGTACAGCGTATATAATTTAACAAGGCAACCAACCAACGAAGGCAGGCAAACCTTGCCGTTGAGCGTCCAGACACGCCGCGAAAAACAGAAAGCAGAGCTGCGCTCCGAACTGGTCGAAGCGGCCCACAAGCTCGTTCAGGAAGAAGGCTATGAGGGCCTGACCATCCGCAAGCTGGCCAAGCGGGTCGGCTACGCGCCGATGTCGGTCTATTCCTACTTCGCCGACAAGCAGGACATCCTGTTCGCGCTGGCCGAGGACGCCTTCGAGACGCTGGCGCGGCGGATCGAGGCGCACCCCGCCGACGATCCGATCGAGGCCCTGCAGGCGGTGATGACCGAATACGCCGCCTTCGGCCTCGGCAATCCCAACGAATACCGCACTGTCTTCATGACCGAGAAGACGCGGCTGCCGGAAGGCCGCAGCTACGAGGACATGGAAGAGGGTAATCCGGCGATGAAAGTGCTGATCAGCAGGGTCGAGGCCTGTGTCGCCGCCGGCAAGCTCAAGGGCGACCCGCGCGCCATCGCCACCATGCTCTGGGCGGTCGGCCACGGCACGATCTCGCTCTTGATCACCTTCCCCTTCTATCCGTTCGGCGACCCGCAGGCTTTCGTGAAGCGGATGTGCGATTTCACGCTTGCCTCGCTTTCGACGCAGAACGTGCCGCCACTGACCGAAACGCCAGTCAACTGATGACTGGAGCAATTCCGCCCAGCGGTTTTGGGCCGGAATTGCGCAGAAGCGAACCCCCGGTTTTTACAGTCCGATCTGGCCGGGCGTCGCGCCGTGCGACATTTTCGTATTTTCAGAAAATTTGACCGTACATGTACGATTTCTCACTTGAACTCGCACTCCGCCGGACGTATATGTACGCCGTATCGTACATGTACGAAAAAGATTGACCGGAGAAAGATGATGAAAAAGACAATCCTCGCTATCGCCGCCGTCCTGGCCTTCTCGGGCGCCGCTTTCGCCGGCACCAGCCATCAGGCCAAGCAGGCTCCTGCCGCGGCTTGCATCCAGACCAACGCCAATGTGAAGCTCGATTGCGGCACGACCGGCTCCGTCGAAAAGACCGGCGCGACGACCAAGACCGACGCCGCCAAGGGCCAGCGTCTGGGCATCGAAATCGATCCGTGGATCGTTCCCAGCACGTTCTAAGGCGGTTCGAACGCCACGAAATACTCAAAGGGCGGCAGGATATCCTGACCGCCCTTTTTTGCTGGATCGATTACTTGCGTGGCTTGCGCCCCGGCACCGTCTTGGCCTTGCCGGGTCTTGCGGGGCCGCCCGGAATGGAGGTCGAGGTGATCGACACCGGATCGCTGGCCGGGAACGTGTCCTCGAGACCTTCCTCGAGTTCCTCTTCCTCGACCTCGTGTGTTCGTTCGTGCTCGAGCGAGCGGACTGCCGCCGTCTTCCTGAGCGGCCTCGGCGCGGATTTCGACGGCATCGGCATTCTCCCTCGACACGCTGCCGCAAAACGGATCGGCGCGTCGATGGTTCCTATGGCTCAGTTCGCCGCGTCGCTCGCCGCTTCCGACAGCAGAGTAAAGACATAGTCCGAGAACGAACGCCAGCATTCGACCCGGAAGGCGTCCGCCGCCGTGCGCAGCAGCACGATCTCGGCCTTGCCGAGGATGGTGCGCGAAGCCGCGCCGACCGGGAACGCGTCAAGAGAGAGATCTTGCGGGCAGCCGGAGTTGACGGTCACGGCGGCAGCCGGGCCGGTGACGGAAAAGGCGACGTTGCGATGCGAGATGCCGACCGCCGAATGCAGCGCCGTCACCTTGGCGCAGTCGGCGAGCGGATCCTTGCCCGCCTCGTCGATCACCAGCCATTCGTCCGGCCCGAGCCAGAGCGCCGTGCGCCCTGCCTTGGCCGCCGAGGTCTTCGGCTTTGCCGGCAAGCTCACGCCGAGCGCCTTCGAAAGCGCGGTCAGCGAAGCCTCCGGCGCGCGCACCGAAATGCGCTCGGCCGGCGGCAGCACTGCAAGCGTGACGCCCTTCGCCTCTATCGTGCGCCCGGCCAGCGCCGGACGGCGCTCGGCCGGCGAGCCGGCAGCGGTTGTCTTTGCGGCAGCCTTAGCCATTGAGGCGCTCCCCCTTCTCGTCGAAGAACACCATGCCGGTGACTTCCACCTCGATCGTCCCGTTTGGCATCGGCACATAGAGCGTCTTGCCCATGCGGTCGCGTCCGCCGGCGACCAACGCCAGCGCGATCGAACGGCCGCAATTCTCCGACCAGTAGCTGGAGGTGACGTGGCCGATCATCTTCATCGGGATTGCTTGGCCAGGATCCTCGACGATCTGCGCGCCCTCCTCCAGCACCACCTTGGGGTCCTTGGTCTTGAGGCCGACAAGCTGCTTGCGACCCTTGGCGACAAGGTCCGGCCGCGTCAGACCACGGATGCCGACGAAGTCAGCCTTCTTCTTGCCGACCGCCCAGTCGAGGGCTGCATCGTTCGGCGTCACCGTGCCGTCGGTATCCTGGCCGACGATGATGTAGCCCTTCTCGGCGCGCAGCACGTGCATGGACTCGGTGCCGTAGGCGCAGGCGCCATGTTTCTGGCCTTCGGCCCACAGCGCCTCCCAGACCGACTGGCCGTAGTCGGCCGGCACGTTGACCTCGAAGCCGCGCTCGCCGGTGAACGACATGCGGAACAGCCGCGTCGGCACGCCGCAGATCCTGCCTTCGCGCACCGACATATGCGGCAGCGCCTCGTCCGACATGTCGATGCCTTCGACCAGCGGCGCGATGATGTCGCGCGACTTCGGTCCCTGCACGGCGATGACCGCCCACTGCTCGGTGATCGAGGTCAGCCAGACATTGAGATGCGGGAACTCGGTCTGGAGATAGTCCTCCATGTGGTGCATGACGCGCGGCGCGCCGCCCGTCGTCGTCGTCACATGGAAGCGATCCGGCGCCAGCCTGCCGACGACGCCGTCATCATAGATGAAGCCGTCCTCGCGCAGCATGATGCCATAGCGGCAGCGGCCGGGCTCCAGCTTCTCCCACGGATTGGTGTAGAGCAGCTCCATGAACTTGGCCGCGTCCGGTCCGACCACCTCGATCTTGCCCAGCGTCGAGGCGTCGAACAGTCCGGCCGTCTTGCGCACCGTCACGCATTCGCGGTCGACGGCGGCGTGCATGTCCTCGGCTCCCCGGGGGAAGTACCAGGCGCGCTTCCACTGGCCGACATCCTCGAACACCGCCCCTTGCGCGGCGGCCCAGGGGTGGATCGCCGTCTTGCGCGTCGGGTCGAACAGCGCGCCGCGCGCATGGCCGACGATCGAGCCGAAGGTTACCGGCGTATAGGGTGCGCGGAAGGTGGTGAGGCCGACCTGCGGGATCGGCTTGCCGAGCGTCTCGGCGGCAATCGCCAGGCCGTGCATGTTGGACGTCTTGCCCTGGTCGGTCGCCATGCCGTTGGTGGTGAAGCGCTTGACGTGCTCGATCGAGTGCATGCCTTCATGCACCGCCTGGCGGATGTCCTTGGCGGTGACGTCGTTCTGGAAATCGACGAAGGCCTTGACCGTCGTGCCCTGTCCGGCGCCGGGCGCGGCGCCCAGCATGCCGCGCGACCAGCTCTCGCCGGCATCGACCTTCGGCTTGGCGCCTTTGCCTGCCTTGCCGCCGGCCTCCTTCGCCGCCTTGGCGCCGGCCGCATAGGCCTCGTCGACAGTCGCGTCGAGGCCATCCGTGCCGTTGCAGGCGCCGACCGAGATGCAGTCCTGCGCGTAGGTTCCCGGCACGAAGCGCCGTGTCTCCTCGTTGAAGGCGACCTTGCCGCGCGACTGCGAGAACAGATGCACCGACGGCGTCCAGCCGGCCGACATCAGGATCGCGTCGACCGGGATGGTGCGTTCGCCGCCGCCATTCTTCGGCTGGACGGTCATCGACGATACGCGCAGCTTGCCGCCGGCGCGGACCACCGCACGGCCGAAATTGATCTCGATGCCGAGCCCCCGCGCCTCGTCGATCGCCGCCCCGGTCGGGTTGTCGCGCAGATCGACGATAGCGGCGATGTTGACGCCGGCCTTCTTCAAATCGATCGCTGCTGCGTAGGCTGAATCATTGGCGGTGTAGACACCGACATTCCTGCCGACGGCGACGCCATAATGGTTGAGATAGGTGCGCGCGGCCGAGGCCAGAATCACGCCTGGACGGTCGTTGTCGGCGAACCCCATGTGACGTTGGATGGCGCCGGTCGCCAGCACCACGCGCTTGGCCCGGACCTGCCATAGCCGCTCGCGCGGCAAATCGCTGCCCGGGTTCTGCAAATGGTCGCTGACCCGCTCGACCAGCCCGACGAAATTCTGCGCATAATAGCCAAAAGCCGTCGTGCGCGTCAGCAAACGGACATTGTCCATCGCCTTGAGCTTCGCGATCGCGCCTTGAGCCCAGGCAAAGCCGTCCTCGCCGTCAATCCTGGCGCCGGCCTCGAAGCGCAGGCTGCCGCCGAACTCGGCCTGCTCGTCGGCGAGGATCACCCTGACGCCAGTCTCGGCGGCGGCAAGTGCCGCCGCGATGCCGGCCGCACCGCCGCCCAGCACCAGCACCTCGCAATGGGCATAGCGCGCGCCATAGTGGTCGGGATCCGGCTTGTCCGGCGAAACGCCGAGACCTGCCGCGGCGCGGATCTTCGGCTCGTAGAGGCTCTTCCAGGCCGCCTTCGGCCACATGAAGGTTTTGTAGTAGAAACCGGCCGAGAACAGCGGCGAGGCGATGTCGTTGACCGCGCCGACGTCGAAAGCGAGCGACGGCCAGCGGTTCTGCGAGTTGGCGGTGAGCCCGTCATAGAGCTCCTGCACGGTCGCGCGCACATTCGGCGTCTTGCGCGCGTCGTCACGCACGATCTGCACCAGGGCGCTCGGCTCCTCGGCGCCGGCGGAAAGGAAGCCGCGCGGCCGGTGATACTTGAACGAACGACCGACGAGATGGACGCCGTTGGCGAGCAGCGCGGAAGCGAGCGTATCGCCGTCGACGCCGGTATAGGCCTGGCCGTCGAAGCTGAAGCGAGCAGTCTTTGCCTGCTTGAGGCGGCCAGCGCCGGAAATGCGGAAGGAGGGGGTCATTTCGAGGCTCCCGGCAGCTTCGCGGGCTTCGGCTCGCCGGCCTTGTAGGTCATGATGAACTTGTCGGTGACGGTGTCGCGTACGGCGTTGAAGAAGCGCGCGCAGCCATGCATGTGCCGCCAGCGCTCATAGATCACGCCCTTGGGGTTCGAACGGATGAAGAAGAACTTCTCGAAATCGTCGTCGCTTTCGCCGGCCATGTTGGTCGAGCGCGCGATATGCGCCTCGCCGGCGTTGCGGAATTCGAGTTCCGGGCGCTCTTCCTCGCAATAGGGGCAGCGGATGAGAAGCATCTGTTGTTTCCTACAATTCGCCGTGGCCGGTGGCCGGTTGGTCGCAAAGCCTTTCGGCAACCATCAGTGCGCCACCGCCGCCGCCGCGGCCTCGTCGATCAGACGGCCGGTGCGGAAGCGCTCGATGGTGAAGGGCGCGTTGATCGGGTGCGGATCGTCCTTGGCAATCGTATGCGCAAAGACATGGCCCGAGCCCGGCGTCGCCTTGAAGCCGCCCGTGCCCCAGCCGCAATTGACATAGAGGCCCTTGACCGGCGTCTTGGCCAGGATCGGCGAGCGGTCCGGCGTTACGTCGACGATGCCGCCCCAGGAGCGCAGCATCTTCATGCGCGTGAAGATCGGGAACATCTCGCAGATGGCGTCGAGCGTATGCTGCAATATGTGCAGGCCGCCGGTCTGCGAATAGGAGACATATTGGTCGGTACCGGCGCCGATCACCAGCTCGCCCTTGTCCGACTGCGAGATATAGGCGTGCACCGTGTTCGACATGATCACGCAGGGCACGACCGGCTTGACCGGCTCCGAGACCAGCGCCTGCAGCGGATAGCTTTCCAGCGGCATGCGCACGCCCGCCATATCCATGATGACGGAGGAGTGGCCGGCCGCGACCACGCCGACCTTTTTGGCGCCGATGAAGCCGCGCGTCGTGTCGACGCCCATGACTGCGCCGTTCGGCGCCCGCTTGACGCCGGTGACCTCGCAATTCTGGATGATGTGGACGCCGCGCGCCGAGGCGCCGCGGGCATAGCCCCAGGCGACGGCGTCGTGACGCGCGGTGCCGCCGCGCCGCTGCAGGGCCGCACCCACCACGGGATAGCGCGCATCCTTGGAGATGTTGAGCGGCGGGCAGAACTCCTTCGCCTGCTCCGGCGTCAGCCATTCATTGTCGATGCCGTTGAGGCGGTTGGCGTGCACATGGCGCTTCAGCACCTGGATGTCGTGCACATTGTGCGCGAGCATCATCACGCCGCGCGCCGAATACATGACGTTATAGTTGAGCTCCTGGCTGAGCCCGTCCCACAGCTTCAACGCATGGTCATAGATGCCGGCGCTCTCGTCATAGAGATAGTTGGAGCGGATAATGGTGGTGTTGCGGCCGGTGTTGCCGCCGCCGAGCCAGCCCTTCTCCAGCACCGCGACATTGGTGATGCCATGCACGGTGGCCAGGTAGTAGGCCGTCGCCAGGCCATGGCCGCCGGCGCCGACGATGATGACGTCGTATTCCTTCTTCGGCTCCGGCGAAGACCATTGCTCTTCCCAGCCCTTGTGGCCGCGCATGGCCTCGCGGGCAATGGCGAATACCGAATATTTCTTCACGTTCCAGGCCTCGCGCCAGTAGCTTTCGCGGATTTGCGGCCGGGCATCCCCGCCTCGGCACGCGAGGAGTATCACTAGCGAAACCGCGCTGCCATCCTTGCGCTGTTTGCGACGGCGCTTGCCGTTTTGCGCCGTGACATCCACAGGCGAGCACCAAGCCACGCGGCACAAACCCCAATGCAGCTTTCGGGTGGCTCGGACCGCCGCCATTTGCGACCAAGCGTCCGATCGCTGGAAAGGCCGGCACGAAAGAAGGATGCTCAGAAGATGTTCGCACTGACAGACAAGGTCGCCATCGTCACCGGCGCCAGTTCCGGCATCGGCCGCGCCACTGCGAAACTTTTCGCCGAACAGGGTGCCCGGCTGATCGTCGCCGCCCGCCGACAGGCGGAGCTCGACAGGATTGTCGGCGAGATCGAGGACGCCGACGGCACGGCGGTCGCGCTGGCCGGCGACGTGCGCGACGAAGCCTTCGCAAAAGCCCTCGTCAATCTCGCGGTCGACAGGTTCGGCGGCCTCGACATCACCTTCAACAATGTCGGCGCTGTCGGCCAGATGGGGGCGATTTCCGACCTGTCGCTCGACGACTGGCGCGAGACGCTCGACACCAACCTCACCAGCGCGTTTCTCGGCGCGAAACACCAGGTGCCGGCGATGGTCGAGCGGGGTGGCGGTTCGCTGATTTTCACGTCCACTTTTGTCGGTCACACCGTCGGCATGCCCGGCATGACCAGCTACGCCGCAAGCAAGGCCGGTTTGATCGGATTGACGCAGGTGCTGGCCGCCGAGCACGGACCGCGAGGGGTGCGGGTGAACGCGCTGCTGCCGGGCGGCACCGATACGCCGGCGGCAACATTCAAGACCCCTGAATCGCGGACGTTCGTCGAAAACCTGCATGCGTTGAAGCGCGTCGCCCAACCTGAAGAGATCGCCCGCTCGGCGCTTTACCTCGCTTCCGATGCGTCGAGCTTCACCACCGGCACCGCGCTGTTTGCCGATGGCGGCGTCTCGATCAACCGGACGTGAAGGGATTGACGGACGTAGCACTGCCCGCCAGCCGAAAAAGTCGCGAAGCAGCCTTGCATTTCGGCGCAATTTGACGATTCCGTTTTCCCGTCGAAAACGGATCGGAAAAGATGCTGCTGATCAGGACCTACGTCGCCCAGAGCGCCATCGAAGGCGTCGGCGTTTTCGCCGCCGAGCCGATCCGCAAGGGGGCCTCGATCTGGCGCCTCGATCCCGATTTCGACCGGCTGATCCCGATCGAGAAATACGAGGCGGCCCCTCCGCATCTGAAAGAGTTGCTCGATCGCTACGCCTATCCCAGCCCCGACCGGCCTGGCTTCATGGTCTATGAGGTCGACAATGGCCGTTTCATGAACCATGCCGAGCGACCGAACACCGACTTCTCGCAATATGGCGGCGCGACCGCGACCTGCGACATCGCCGCCGGCGAGGAAATAACCTGCGACTACGGCGAATTCTTCGAGGATTTCGCCCGCCTTCACCTGGCAACCGCCTAGCTAAGCGCCGGCCGGCGGCGGCCGGTTGCAATTTGGGCGGCCGGATTGCATTCGGCAGTGGACAGGACGGCCTGATTCTGCTATCAGCCGCCACAATTCGCGGTGCAACTCGCCGCGGAGGCATAGCGGCTATGGCCGTTTGCCTGTTGATATCAAACCCGAAAGACAGGATTGCCCGTGCAGGTACTCGTCCGCGACAACAATGTTGACCAGGCGCTCCGCGCGCTGAAGAAAAAGATGCAGCGCGAAGGCATTTTCCGCGAAATGAAGATGCGCGGTCACTACGAGAAGCCTTCCGAGAAGCGCGCCCGCGAAAAGGCGGAAGCCGTGCGCCGCGCCCGCAAGCTGGCCCGCAAGCGCGCCCAGCGCGAAGGCCTGCTGCCGATGACCCCGCGTCCGGCTCCGGCTGGCGCCGCAGGTGCTGCGCGTTCGCCGCGCTGATACCGCCAATTTTTCGTCCTTTTCGAAGGATACCCAAGGGTGGCGCGATGCGGAATCGCCGCCACCTTTTTGTTTGATTTTGGACCGGTTCGGAGAGGGAACGGACCTGACGGCGCGGCGGCAGTGAGGACAGTGATGAACGCAATTTCCGTGGAGCGCAAAACCGCTTTTCGCGGCTTCGCCCTGACGGCGGCCCTGCTCTCGGGCCTGGCGCTTGCCGCATGCCAGACGGCCCCGACCGGCGAATTCAACAACATCGATAAGGCGCAAGGCTCGACCGAGAACATCTCCTCGCTGTCGGCCGTGATCCAGCGCAACCCGCAGGATCCCGAAGGCTACAATGTGCGCGGTTCGGCCTACGGCCGCGGCGGCCAGTACCAGGCGGCGCTGAAGGACTTCGACACCGCCATCCAGCTCAATCCGAATTTCTACCAGGCCTATTCGAATCGCGCGCTTATCCAGCGCTTCCTCGGCAACCAGGCGGCGGCGCTGGCCGACTACAACCGATCGATCCAGATCAACGCCAATTACGACGCCGCCTATATCGGCCGCGGCAATCTTTACCGCAAGGCGGGTCGGACCCAGGAAGCCTTCAACGACTTCCAGAAGGCGATCCAGCTCGATACGACCGATGCGCGCGCCTACCACAATCGCGGCCTGATCTATCAAAGCCAGGGCCAGCACAAATTCGCCATCGAGGATTTCTCGACCGCCATCTCGCTGGCGCCGGACGCGGCCGAGCCCTACAACGGCCGCGGTCTCTCCTACCTCGCCATGAACGACGAGGACAACGCCTTCTCCGACTTCAACATGGCCATCAAGCTCGACGGCAAGAACGCCGAGGCCTGGGCCAACCAGGCGCTGATCTACGAGCGGCGCGGCGACAAGGCGCGGGCGGCGAAATCCTACCGCGAGGCGGTGCATCTCGATCCGACCTACCAGCCGGCCAAGGACGGCCTGTCGCGCACCAACACCGCCAGCGCCAGCTGATACCCAGCCGGCGCGCCGCGCGACGCGGCCGACTGAGCGCTCCGCTCGATCGACGACCTTCAGCTACTGGCGCTTGAAAACCTGCAAGCCGTGGTCGGCGATGAAAACCGCGGCCACCCATGCTGACCGCCGGGGCAAGCGTTAACCCTTGCCATGTTCGCGCCAAGTTTTCAGCGGAACGCTCCGCGCACCTCGACCGTTAATCGGGGCCAAATTTGCGAAAGGACCTTTCCAATGATCAGAACCCTTGCCTGTGCCGCCGCCGCGCTTGCCGCCACGGTCCTCGCGTTCCCCGTCAGCGCCGGGACGCTGCGGCTCGGCACGCTTGATTGCACCATCGACGGCGGCGTCGGGTACGTCATCACGTCGAACAAGGGCGTGTCCTGCACCTTCCGCCCCTATCATCATGGGCCGTCCGAGCAGTATACCGGGATGATCTCCAAGCTCGGCGTCGATGTAGGCCAGACGCATCAGGGCCAGCTTGCCTGGGCGGTTCTGGCCGCCACCCGCAGCCATGACGAGGGCGACCTTGCCGGCAACTACTACGGCGTCAACGCCGAGGCCAGCGTCGTCACCGGGGGCGGCGCCAATCTTCTGGTTGGCGGGCTGAACAGCGCCTTCATGCTGGAGCCGCTCAGCGTCCAGGCGCAGACCGGCGTCAATCTGGCGGTCGCGGTGACCTCGCTGGAGCTGGTCCACTCCTTCAAATAAGGCGCGGTTGCTCCCTTACGTGCTGCGCGGAACAGGATACTGTTTCGCGCCGCACGCTTTCTGGGGGACCGCCATGCAGAAGACCATTATCGCCGCTGTCATTGCCGCTGCCGGCTGTGCGGGAACAGCCTATGCCCAAGACCAAGGCGTGGAGCTCGGCGTGCTCGATTGCGCCATTGGCGGGGGCACCGGCTTCATCTTCGGTTCGAGCAAGGACCTGAGTTGCACCTTCACCCCGGCGGACAAGACCTTTGCGCCGGAAGCCTATTTCGGCGCCGTCAACAAATACGGGCTCGACATCGGCACCACAAAGCAGAGCGTGATGCGGTGGCTGGTGCTGACGCCGTTGAAGAACATCTACGCGCCGGGCGCGCTCGCCGGCGATTATGTCGGCGCCAGCGCCGAGTTGACGGCTGCGGTCGGCGCCGGCGCCAACCTCCTGGTCGGCGGCTCCGCGCAGGCCTTCACCTTGCAGCCGCTCAGCGTGCAGACACAGAGCGGCATCAACATCGCCATCGGCGTCGCCCAGTTCCAGCTGCGCAGCACCGAGAATTGACCTGTCAATCAAGGC
>NZ_RZSG01000719.1:0-3085 GCF_003997725.1 Mesorhizobium sp. M4A.F.Ca.ET.050.02.1.1 | reverse complement strand
ACGTTGAGGGAATATGCCGCAACCATGAGTTCCATAAAAATCAGCACTCTGAATGAGGCCGCCGAGACGGAAAAACTGTTGGCCGCGCTTCTGGTCGAGACCGTGGCCGGCGGCGGCTCGGTGAGCTTCATGCATCCGTTGGCACAGGATGCGGCGGAGGCCTTCTGGCGGAAGTCGCTTGCCGCAGCTGCGCGAGGCGAACGGGTGGTGCTTGGCGCATGGGACAGCGAGGTCCTTGCCGGCACGGTCACCTTGCTGCTCGACTTCCCTCCCAACCAGCCGCACCGGGCCGAGATCGCCAAGCTGATGACCCGCCTCGACCGTCGCGGCCAGGGCGTGGCGACCCGGCTGATGCGGGCGGCGGAAGACATCGCCGTGGAGCGCGGCCGCACCTTGCTGGTTCTGGACACGGCAAGCGAGGAGGGAGCCTCCGGTCTCTACGAGAAGCTCGGCTTCACGCTGACAGGTGAAATCCCCGACTTCGCTCTGAAGCCGCATGGCGGATTGACTGGCACGCTGATCTACTGGAAACGGATCGACGCAAGCCTACAGAGCGTCGATTCCGGCGAGGCGTGACAGCAGCCACAGACGAAAATCCTGCTCGGCCTGGGTCAGTCCCGCGGCCGAAGCGCGGGTCAGGAAATGGCCCGAGCTGCTGGAGAGCTCGAAGCCGGAAAGCGCCACAAGCGCCTTGCCGGCAAGTGCCGCATCGATCAGCGGCCTGGAGCCCAACAGGGCGCCGGCGCCGGCCTTGGCCGCCTCCATGGCGGCAACGAAACTGTCGAAGCGGTGCGAACGTCCAGTATGTCCCGGCACGCCGGCAGCGGTAAACCATTCGGCCCACATCTCGCGCGCGCCGGCGACCAGGAGCAAGGGCAGGGATGTCCAGTCCGTATTGCCGGCCAGCGCCGGAGAGGCGACCGGCACCAGCCGCTCAACGGTCAGCCTGTCGGCCTCGCGGCCGGGGAAGTTTCCGTTGCCGAAGCGGATATCGAGCGCCGAGCCCGGCTGGTCGTAGTCGGCGGGACGATGGATGGTCACCACGTCGAGCTGGATCCGCGGCAGGGCTCTCGCCAGGTCGGGGAGCGCAGGCACGAGCACCAGCAAGGCAAAGGAGATCGGCACCCGCACCGCCACGGTCTGGACGGCGCGCGGCTCGAACAATTCCGTGGTGCTGTTGGCGATGGTGGCGAAGGCCGACTGGATGTGGGGAAGATAGGCGGCGCCCTCAGGCGACAGCGCGACACCGCGGGCAAGACGCACGAACAGCCTGGTCTTCAGCCGCTGTTCGAGGGCGCGAATGTGCTGGCTGACGGCCGCCTGCGTCAGGCCGAGTTCGGCCGCCGCGGCGGTGAAGTTCGAAAGCCGCGCCGCCGCCTCGAAGCTGCGCAACCAGTCGAGCGGAGGCAAGGCGTCGGCAACTCTTCCAGCCATTAGAATTCTATAGCCATAGTCTGCAAAATGATAATTTGAGTTATGACTACGAAGTCAGCATCATGCAACCCGAAACCCTGCGGATGCGGGAAAGATGGAGCTGCTGGACATGCTGACCAAGGCGCTGATCGGCGACGAGGGACGGACGATCGAACTCAGCTGGGAGAACGGGACGCGCACCCGTTTTCACGCCATGTGGCTGCGCGACAATGCATTGGACGACAAGACGCGCAGCGCCGGCAACGGGCAGCGCCTGATCACCATCCTCGACATTCCGGCCGAGACGCGGATTGGAGCAGTCTCGATCAAGGGCGGCGCCCTGGAGATCAGCTTCGTGCCCGAGCAAAAGACCGTCAGCTTCCCGCAAGCCTGGCTGTACACGCATGCCTATGACCGCGTCGAACTGCGCAAGGGAGGCTGGACGGCCGACGTGGTTCAATGCTGGACAAGGGCGACGATGCAGAACTCGGTGCCGCGCGCGGCATATGCGGCTGCCAGCCACGATCGCAGCGTGCTCAGGGAATGGCTTTCGGCGGTGAGGACTTACGGCTTTGCGGTGATGGATGGCCTGCCGGCGGAGTCGGGGGCGCTGTGCAAGGTGTCCGACCTGTTCGGTTACATCAGGGAAACCAATTACGGGCGCTGGTTCGAGGTGCGCGCCGAGGTTATTCCGAACAATCTCGCCTACACCAATCTCGGCCTGCAGGCGCATACCGACAATCCATACCGCGATCCGGTGCCGACGCTGCAGATCCTGGCCTGCATCGAGAACACCGTCTGGGGCGGCGAATCCACCGTCGTCGACGGTTTCGCGGTGGCGACTGCGCTGCAGGTCGAAGATCCGCACGGGTTCCGTCTGCTGAGTTCCTATCCGGCGCGCTTCGAATATGCCGGCTCGTCTGGCGTGCGGCTCAAGGCCAAGCGTCCGATGATCGAGCTCGGACCGGACGGCGAGCTGATCTGCATCCGCTTCAACAACCGCTCGCTGGCGCCGACGGTCGACGTGCCATTCGCCGAGATGGACAAATACTACGCCGCTTATCGCCGGTTCGCCGAACTGATCGAGGATCCCGCCTTCGAGGTGACCTTCAAGCTGGAAGCTGGGCAGGCCTTCATCGTCGACAACACCCGCGTCATGCATGCGCGCAAGGCGTTTTCCGGCTCGGGCAAGCGCTGGCTGCAGGGCTGCTACGCCGACAAGGACGGGCTGTTGTCGACGCTGGCGGCGATCGAGCACGATTTCAGGGAGGCGGCGGAATGAACGGGCAGGCGCTGAACAGCGGCAACATCGTCGAATTCATCGCCGACATTTTTGAGCGACGCGGTGCCGAATCCTATCTCGGCGAGCCCGTCACCATGTCGGAGCACATGCTTCAGGGCGCGTGGCTGGCAGAGCAGGACGGCGCGCCGGACGAACTGGTGGCGGCTGCGCTGCTGCACGACATCGGACACTACACCAGCGAGTTCGGCACCTATTCGCCCGACGATGTCGAGGACAAGCACCATGACGAGGCGGGCGGCGAGGTGCTGGCGCCGTTCTTCCCGCCGGTCATCGTCGAATGCGTCCGGCTGCATGTCTCGGCCAAGCGCTATCTCTGCGCCACCGACCCGACCTATTTCGGCAAGCTCTCGCCGGCCTCTGTCCATACAC
>NZ_RZSG01000718.1:0-3087 GCF_003997725.1 Mesorhizobium sp. M4A.F.Ca.ET.050.02.1.1 | reverse complement strand
AGGCGAAGCCCGCGAGCGCGCCATCCGTGCGCCGCTTCCTCACCTACTATGTGCCGCAAGCGGCGGAAGTGGCGGAAGGCTATGCGACGCTAGCGAAGCGGCGCGCACCGAGCCAGGTGAGGCTGTCCAAGGTCGGCGCCGTCATCACCAAGCTGCAGGATGCCTTCGTGCACTATGCCGACAGCCTCGCCGACAGCGAGCTCGGCACGCTCGACGTGGACCTGCGACTCATTCAGGAGTCGCTGAAAGAGGACATTGGTCGCTGATGGCCATTTCACGCCGCGCTTTCGGATTGGGACTGCTGGGTGCCGCCGCTGCCGGCACCGGCGGCTATCTGACGCTGAAGGACCGCCCCGAGTTCCGTGGTTATCTCGGCAACCGCGCGCATCTGTTCGGCTTCATCGGCGGCGAGAAGCAGGCCTTCCTCGCCGATCCCGATGTCGTCAGGGCGCTCGGCGGCTATGGGCTGGAGCTCGACGCGCGCGTCGCCGGCTCGGTCGAGATGGTGCGCGAAACGGCGCTGCTGTCTCAGAAGCCGCAATTCCTGTGGCCGTCCTCCTCGATCATGGTCGACCTCGCCCGCAAGAGCGGCGTGGCCATCCGCAACGACCAGGTCGTGCTAAACTCGCCGATCGTGATCTACACCTGGGGGCCGGTGGTCGAAGGCCTGAAGAAAAGCGGGCTGGTGAGCGTTGCCGCCAAGGGCGGCTACAACCAGCTCGACCTGAAGGCGCTGCTCGACGCCATCCTCGCCGGCAAGACATGGTCGGACCTCGGCATCAACGAACTCTACGGCCGGGCACGCATCGTCTCGACTGACCCCAATCGCTCGAACTCCGGCTTCATGTTCGCCGGCCTCGTGCTCAGCCTGATGAGCGGCGACGTGGCAACGCAGGAACTGCTTGCCGAGCATGGCGAGCAGGCGAAGGCGATCTTCCGCAGCATGGGACTCAAATCGTCCTCATCGGGCAAGCTGTTCGATCAGTACATCGCCGGCGGCCTCGGCGCCGAGCCGATGGTGGTGGGCTATGAGAACCAGCTGGTGGAATGGGCGCTCGCAGATCCGGCGCGCTGGCAGCGCGTGCAGGCAGGCACCGGCGCCAAGCCGGAAATCCTCTACCCGCGCCCAACCGTCTATTCGGCGCATCCGCTGATCGTCATCGATCCGGCGGTCGACGCGCTGCTCGATGCGCTGAGCAGCCCGAAGCTGCAGGAACTCGCCTGGTCGAAGCACGGTTTCCGCGGGCCGCTCGGAACCGTTGCCGGCGACGCCGACGCAATTGCCGGCGTGCGGCCGGCCGAGATCGAAGCAGTGCTGCCGATGCCTTCGGCCGATGTGATGCTGTCGCTGCTTGCCCAGCTGGAAGGCTGAGCGCCTATCCCTGCCCCATGCGGTTCCAGGCATCGAGCCCGGCGATCTTGTAGGCCTCGGCCAGGGTCGGGTAGTTGAAGGTATTGTTGACGAAGAAGTCGACTGTGCCGCCGAGATTTATCACCGCCTGGCCGATATGGATCAGTTCGGTGGCGCCCTCGCCGACGATATGGGCGCCGAGCAGCCGGCGCGTCTCGACCGAGAACAACAGCTTCAGGAAGCCTGAATTCACGCCCATGATGTGGCCGCGCGAGGTTTCGCGGAAGCGCGCCACGCCGACCTCGTAGGCGGCGCCGCTCTCGCGCACCTGCTCCTCCGACTGGCCGACCGTGGAGATCTCGGGCACGGCGTAGATGCCATAGGGAAAGGTTTCCGGCGGCGGCGGCAGGGTGACGCCGAAAGCATGACAGGCGGCCACCCTGCCCTGCTCCATCGAAGTCGAGGCAAGGCTCGGGAAGCCAATGACGTCGCCGGTGGCATAGATGTTGGGCACGCTGGTCTGGAACGTGTTCGCGTCGACCTTGATGCGGCCCCTGGAGTCGGACTCGATGCCGACCACGTCGAGGCCGAGGCTGCCAAGATTGCCGCTGCGGCCGGCGGCATAAAGCACGATCTCGGAGCGGATGGTGCGGCCATCGGCAAGGGTGACCTCGGCATAATCGGACTTGGAGATGATCTCCTTGACCGTGCTGCCGAGGCGGATCGTCATGCCGCGATCGCGCATCTGGTGGATGAAGTCGTCGACGATCTCGCGGTCGACGAAATCGAGGATGGTGTTGCGCGGCTCGACCAGCGTCACCGGCACGTCGAGGGCCGAAAAGATGGTCGCGTACTCGACGCCGATGACGCCGGCGCCGATCACGGTCAGCGTGCGCGGCAGCCGGTTGAGTTCCAGCATCTCGTCGCTGTCGAAGACGCGGCTCTTGTCGAACGGTACGTCGCGCGGCCGGTGCGGTCTGGTGCCGACGGCGATCAGCGCATTGGCGAAACCGACCTCGCTGTAATCGCCATTGTCGCTCGTCAGGCTGACCTTGTTGGGGCCGAGGAATTTCGCTGTGGAACGCGCGCTTTTGACGCCGTTGCGCATGAACTGGTGCTGCAGCACCTCGACCTCGTGGTCGAGCGTCTTGTGCAGCCGCTCGATGAGGTCGGTGACCGAGATGTCCTGCTTGACCCGGTAGCCGCGACCGTAGAAGCCACGCTCGCGCCAGCCTGAAAGGTTGAGCACCGTCTCGCGCAGTGTCTTCGACGGGATGGTGCCGGTGTGCACAGAGACGCCGCCGAGGCGACGCCCCCTGTCGACCACCAGCACCGACTTGCCAAGCTTGGCCGACTGCACCGCGGCGCGGCGTCCCGAAGGCCCGCTGCCGATGACCAGCATGTCATAGTCCATATTGCCCCATCCCCTCGGCGTCTTGCTGCGCCGCAGCAAGCTAACGCCATCCGAGCCGTGAATTCAACCGCTTCAGCGACCTCCGCACGTCGCAACCCGACCGACGATCTTGATTCCGCCATCGGCTTTCACCATTTCAATGGCGGATCGCCCGCACCCTATCGCGGGCCCGGTTACGAGGACATGACATGAACGCGCGTGTACTTGACGGCGAAATCATCACCAGCAGGCTCGACGACGTGCGCGCCTATGACGGCGTGCGCACGCGGCGCATCCTGGCTTGCATGATCGACTACCTGGTCATCGGGCTGCTCACCATCCC
>NZ_RZSG01000717.1:0-3092 GCF_003997725.1 Mesorhizobium sp. M4A.F.Ca.ET.050.02.1.1 | reverse complement strand
AGGGTGGAGAGCTGGGGCTCCTGGTCTGGAAATTCGACCAACTGGTTGCAGTCCTGACTCGGATCGACGAGGAAGCCTACTCCACGAAGGGCAAATGGTTCCTCGAGACGGGGTTCGGGTTGCTGAGCGGGCAGCACAAGAATTTCGATACGATTGAGGACGCCGTGAGTTGGGTAGGCAGATATACCTTCCCCGACTCTGCCCACTCTGATTGATCGGCGGCTGTTAATCCAAATCCCGGTTGGCTTTCGGAAAGGAAGCCGGTCGCTTCCTTTCTTGCGCGGTCGCCCTCGAACCCGCGCCGAAGCGAGGCTGGCACCTCCGATGCCATTCACCGCAACGGAGGTCCCGCGAAACTTACTTGGGATCACTTTCAGCGAGTGTTCGTTCCGCGAAGAGATCCTTGACCTTGCAGGCGACCTCGGTGCGGTTGGCCGCCTTCAGCTTCTTCATGATATTTCGGATGTGGACCTTCACGGTGCTTTCGCGCAGGTTCAGCTCGTAGGCGATGATCTTGTTCGCCTTGCCGTGCAGGAGCGCTTGCGCGACCTCGGCCTGCCTGAGCGTGAACAATCCCGCCAAGGGTTGCCTGTCGCAACTGCCTGGATCTATCAGATGCCGCATTGATAGGACGCTGCTCGCCGGGACGAAGATACCTCCAACTGCCGCGAGGTTGATTGCCTCGACGCAGACGTCGATCCCTACCGAAGTCGGAATGTAGCCGCGTGCGCCGCATTCGAGAGCCGTCAGTATCTGTGCAAGGTCTTCGTTGTCGGCCAGGATAACGACGGGGATTGATTTGAACTCGGATGAGATATGCCTGATCTCGTCTGCTACGCCATGATCGGTCGCCTTCCGGCCGCCAAGATTGAAGAGTATGGCGACAAGGGGAGGGAACGAACTCTTCTTCACGCGCCATTGATCGATCGAACCCATTGCGGCGACCACCATGCCGAGTTCGTGGTCAACGAGGGCCGATGCGAGACATTCGCGGTCCAAAGCTCTACCATCTAGGATAAGGAGGCATTCCTTACGATGGACATTTTCGGTTCCGCTTGATCGAACTCCTGATTGATTGGCCGAGGTGTAATTGTGCAGTCCTGTTACGCCACCCATACTACCCACCCTTTCCCAACACTGGCAGCCTTGCGGCCAACATAACTCCTTGTGAAAGTTGGAGACTTGATTGCAGCAGCTAGGCGCCTTCCTCGCTTTCCCACAGCGAGAACGGCTCGGGCAGTTTATAGCCTATTTATGAGCGGTCTCTAACATAAGTTAATTTTCGGTAAATTTCGCGTCCGGAAAGCCGTCGCCCGGCACCGGACACCGGAGGGCAACTTCTACCTGAGGTACTCCTTGTCGAATCCGGCCGTCTCGACCAGCTTCTTGCGATTGATCACCTCTACGTGGCCTGCCTTGAAAGAGACGAGATCGGCCTTGCGAAGTTCCCTCAACGTCCGGTTGACGTGGACGGTGGTCATTCCGAGGATGTCCGCCAGTTCGTGCTGGGCAAGGGGACACTCATATCTTCCATGGTCCGACAGGCCAACTTTCGAGAGCCTCTCCTCCAACTCGAGCAGGAAATGGGCGGTGCGGCTCATCGCGTTCCGTCGTCCGACATTCACGAGATGTTCGGCAAGGATGGCGTTCAGCCGGGCCAGGGCGCAGGCGATCTTGTTCCCGAAGCGACCTTCCGACAGGGCGGCATCGACCAATGCTTTCCTGGAAATTTCATAGACAGCTAGTTCGGTTATGGACGCCAATGACGCGAAACGGGGTCCGTCCACGAAGTGGAAACCGACAATGTCCCCCCAGAGAGGAGTGTCGATGATCTGCCGCTCTCCATCCAGCAGCTCGCGGTAAAGGATGGCCCAACCTGATTTTAGGATGAATACCGTGTCGTCGGTGTCATCCTGGCGGCATATCACCGAATGGGGTTTGTAGATTTTCGCGGAAACACCGAAGGAATCGTTGTTTCCCCAGCCGTTCTTCGACAACGTCCCCCCTATGGGATGCGAGCGCATGAACTGCAACAGCGTTTGCATGAAGCTTCGCGTGTTTGCCCCAAATTACCGCGCAACCTACAATAGCCGCTCGCGGAAAGCCAGTTGTACGCTGCTTATTCCTTGATCGGCCTCCTCTTTGAATGACGGACCAGATGCTTACGCACTGCCAGAAGTGCCGCAGCCTGTTAGCCAATGTTGAAAAGTGCGGAGCCCTCTTCGGCACACAACATTCTGACCCGGCCGCTGATACTGACGCAATAGCGATTCAACCAACGCTGCTTTCTTGGCTCATTTTTGGCCGAAGCTTGCTCGACGTCGATCGGCCCGACCGCAGCTTGCCGGCAATGGCAGAAGACCTCCCGTGATGGTCCAGGCGCTGATCAGGAAGTTATCGATGGCGCGTTCTACGACCGTATTTCAGCTTGGTGGCGGTTCGAACAGACGCGCTTGCTCCGCGAGATCGAACGGCATGGCGAGGCCGAGGAATCATACACGGAGGATGGAATGCGCCTGCTGGCGCTGGCGCGCAATACCCGGCAACTGTTCGCCCGGCAGGCTCCTCGCGAGAAGAAGCGGCTTCTAAGCTTGGTACCTGTCGAACTGCGCGTGTGACGAAGGGAAGTTCGCGCGGTGTTCCGACAACCATCTGATTTGCTTACGGAAACAACTGCAACGCTTCGACCGGGAAAGCCAAAGGAGCCAAATTGTCAACAGAGCATCCTGTTTGGCTGGGGCGCCAGGATTCGAACCTGGGAATGTCGGTACCAAAAACCGATGCCTTACCACTTGGCGACGCCCCAACAGCCGCAACGTGCCCGCTGAGCGCGGCCTTATAGGACGAGCCGCCGCAAAGCTCAATGCTTGGACGGGCTGCGTCCAAGGTAATCTTGCCGCATGTTTCCCGCCACGGACCGTCGCGCGTTTGGGGGCATGAGTGTCGTACGCGACGCTTGGATTGAAAAGCCGCGGGTTGCGGTCTACTCGCCCCAGACCGCCAGCTCGTTGCCCGCCGGATCCGCGAAATGGAAGCGCCGCCCTCCAGGAAACGGGAGGATCGGCTTGACGATGGTGCCGCCGGCATTCTCA
>NZ_RZSG01000716.1:0-3094 GCF_003997725.1 Mesorhizobium sp. M4A.F.Ca.ET.050.02.1.1 | reverse complement strand
GTGGTGGAGCGCACGCTGGCGGTGAAACTGGCGCCGTTGGATCTCAAGCCGGCACAGCTAGACGTGCTGATGAACCTCTACCGCCATCCCGGCATGTCGCAGCATGACCTTGCCCGCAAGCTCTTGGTCGGGCGCTCCAACATCACCATGCTCTTGCCGCAGCTGGAGACCCGCGGCCTGCTGCGCCGCGAGGGCGACGAGAAGGACAAGCGCGTGCTCAGGCTAAGCCTGACCGTGGAAGGCGAAGCCCTGCTGATGCAGGCGCTAAAGGTTCACATGGCGCTGATCGAGCAGGCGATGAGCCAGTCGACTGCGGAGCAGTGCGACATGATCGGTGAGCAGATGCGCAAGATCGCCGATGTGCTGAAGGAAGCGTAAGCGCCGGCGCACCGAGATGCAGGTCAGGATGCGCCGAAAATGATGGCCTCCGATAAGCGGAGCGAGCGTACTTAACGTGCGTGAGCACCGGAAGCGCAGGAGGCCGCCATTTGCAGGCCAGCCTCACCTGAACCTACCACATCGTCTTCTTTGCCCGCTCGGGCCATTCCCTGTCGTAGGTTTCGCCGTCGATGTTTTTCCGGCTGGTGATTTCCAGTATTTGGCCGGGCGTCGGCAGCGCTTTCGGATCGACATGCTTCGCCGGGTTCCACAGCTCCGACCGGACGACGGCGCGGGCGCATTGGAAATAGACCGAATCGACGGCAATCACGGTGCCCGAACGTGCAGGTTTGCCGTCGACGCTGAAGGAGGCGCAGAGCCCGGCGTCGGTGGTGATGTGAGCCCTGCCATTGACGCGCAGCGTGGTGCCCGATCCGGGCACCAGGAACAAGAGGCCGACGCGAGGGTCGCGGATGATGTTCTTCAGCGAATCGGCGCGGTTGTTGCCGCGGCGGTCAGGCATCATCAGCGTCTGTTGGTCGTGGATGCGCACGAAGCCGGCGAGATCGCCGCGCGGCGAGCAGTCGAGCCCCTCCGGCCCGGCGGTCGCCAGTGCCGCGAAGGGCGAGGCCTCGATGAAGGCGGCGTATTCGGGGATGATGTGGTCGAGTTCCTTGACGATCGAGGCTTCGCCTGGAGCCCCATAGAGCGCTTCGAGCTGTTCGACCGTTGTGATGACCGACATCTTTTTGTCTCCAAACCTTTGCCGGCGCTACTCCACATCCATGACGCCTTGACGACAGTGCGGATGACACGGCCTAACGGTCGCGGCCGAGCCCCTTCTCCGCCAGCTCGGCGAGATAGGCGCTCCAGCGCGCCTCCTTCTCGTGACCCAGCGTGTGCAGGTAGTTCCACGTGAATATCCCAGTGTCGTGGAAATCGTCGAAGGTGATGCGCACCGCATAGTTGCCGACCGGCTCTATCTTGAGGATGGCGACATTGCGCTTGCCGGGCACGGTCACGCGCTGCTCCGGCGAATGGCCCTGCACTTCCGCCGAGGGCGACAGCACGCGCAGCAGCTCGGCCGGCAATTCGAACGGCTGGTGGTCCGCAAAGGTGACGGTAAGCAGCTTGCGGTCCTTCGAGACCCGGAGTTCCTTCGGCGCTGTCATGCGGATCGTTCCTGCGTCATTTCCACCCTTCCCTACGCTGCTTCGCCTCAGGCGAAAAGGCCATTGCAGGGCGGCCGACACGCGATGTCGGTCGGGGAATGTTACCAAAGATCAAGACCGACTATCTTGAATGAAAGGCCGTATCGTATCACATAGCGGTATATAACGACGCCGTTCGCGGCCACGGGAAACGCAAAAGCATGGACATGATCGATCCTTTCGGTCGAACGATCAGCTACCTGCGCGTGTCGGTCACCGACCGCTGCGATTTCCGCTGCACCTATTGCATGGCCGAGGACATGACCTTCCTGCCCAAGAAGGATCTCCTGTCGCTTGAAGAGCTCGACCGGCTCTGCACCGTCTTCATCGAAAAGGGCGTGCGGAAATTTCGCCTCACCGGCGGCGAGCCGCTGGTGCGCAAGAACATCATGCACCTCGTGCGCCAGCTGTCGCGGCATCTGAAGAGCGGCGCGCTGGAAGAGCTGACGCTGACCACCAACGGCTCGCAGCTGTCGCGCTTCGCCGCGGAGCTTGCCGATTGCGGGGTCGAGCGCATCAACGTCTCGCTGGACACGCTCGACGCCGACAAGTTCCATCAGATCACCCGCTGGGGCCATCTCGGCAAGGTCATGGAAGGCATCGACGCCGCCCAGGCGGCGGGGCTGAAGGTCAAGCTCAACGCGGTGGCGCTGAAAGACTTCAACGACGCGGAGCTGCCCGAGATGATGCGCTGGGCGCACGGCCGCGGCATGGACCTCACCGTCATCGAAACCATGCCGATGGGCGAGATCGACGCCGACCGCACCGACCAGTACCTGCCGCTGTCGCTGCTCAGGGCCCAGCTCGAGCGCCAGTTCACGCTGAGCGACATCCCCTACAAGACCGGCGGCCCGGCCCGTTACGTCCATGTCGCCGAGACCGGCGGCAGGCTCGGCTTCATCACGCCGATGACGCATAATTTCTGCGAAAGCTGCAACCGCGTCAGGCTGACCTGCACCGGCACCCTCTATATGTGCCTCGGTCAGGAAGACGCCGCCGACTTGCGCGCGCCGTTGCGTGCGTCCGAAGGCAACGAACTGGTCTCCGCGGCAATCGACGAGGCGATCGGGCGCAAGCCCAAGGGCCATGACTTCATCATCGACCGCCGCACCAGCCGGCCGGCGGTGTCCCGGCATATGAGCGTCACCGGCGGCTGACCTTTTCCGCCATTTGAGGCAAGGATCGCCTCCGTCATTGGCTGGAGACTGGCTTGAAGCACCTTTTCCCGACCCTGGCCATCGCGGCGTTGAGCATCGCAGCGGCAGCCAGCGCCGCGCCGTTCACCTACACCAATCAGCGCTTTGGCACCGTCTGCACCTTTCCGGACGAGATCTTCAGCATTCGCGAGCCCGAGCCGGAGAATGGCGACGGGCAGCAATGGAGCGCGCCCGACGGAGCCAGCCTGATCTGCTCTGGCATCCTCAACGTCGATGACGACACGCCGAAAGGCTTTGTCTCCGCCGAGAAGGCCAGCGCCGAGCCAGGCTACAAGATCACCTACAGCA
>NZ_RZSG01000715.1:0-3095 GCF_003997725.1 Mesorhizobium sp. M4A.F.Ca.ET.050.02.1.1 | reverse complement strand
GCTCCAGGCCTTGAATTTCGCAAGCGTGGCCGCGCCCACCGCTTCGGTATCGACCGGCACGAAGGTTTCGCTTTTGCCGACCGGGACCACCTCGGCGCCGAACAATCGAAGTACCCGCACCAGCAATTCCGCCGCGACCGAACTGTGCTGATACACGCCGACCCTCATGCCGGACAGCGAACCCGGCCCCAGGATATCGTTGGCGCGTTCCTGGTAACCGGCAATCGCTTCGTCATGGCGCCTTGGCCAGGTCGTCTCAGGAAGAGTTGGCGGATCGTACACATTTGACTTGTCGGCGACATATTGCGTTATCGCAGCCTCGTCCGCCTTATCGATCTCGCCATTCGGGCGATAGAATTTGATGCCGTTGCGGTCGGCGGGAATGTGGGAGCCGGTTACCATCAGAGCGGCCGCGCCCTGCTTTTGGGCATAAAGAGCGAGGGCCGGGGTTGGGATGACGCCGCAATCGATCGGCTGGAATCCGCTCGCGGCCAACGCCGCCATGCAACGGTCGGCAATCGCCGGGCTGCTGTCGCGCAGGTCACGGCCGACAAAGACCGCGCCACTCGATTGCAAGCCGCTTGAAGCCAGACGCCAGGCGAACGCCTCAGTATAGAGTCCGCTTGGCTTCCCAACCAATTCCGAAGCCAAACCTCGGACGCCGCTCGACCCGAATTTCATCGTTCTTCTTTTGCTGTTTGGAAGATCAGGCCGGTAATATTGGAGTGGGGTTCGCTGTCAACAAAAAATCATACCGGCGCCCTTGCGCGCGCGGTTGAACGAAATCGAACCGGCAAGATTTCGCGAGCTGCCGGGATGTATCGCCGGAATTTTAGCGGCTCCGCATTTTGCAATGTATTCCGGATGATGAGACCTATCACCGGCTGCATGGCGCGCTCCGGATACTCGCATTGCGTCAATCTCAATCGTCGTCAAAGCGTCCGGTCTTTTTGACGCAGCTTTTGCTTAATCGATTTTAGGGGTTTTCCTTAATCGATTGTAGCGGCCGGCCGGCTTTGGCGACGCCTTGCCTTTCGCAGTGCAGCATCATATCGCTCGGATCGGACCGGACGAAGCCGAGGCCATGGGCTTCGCCGGCCTGCGATCTGCGACCGTTGGAGGGCGAGCATGACCAAGTGGGTTTACACCTTCGGCGATGGCGCCGCTGAGGGCCGTGCCGGCGACCGTAATCTTCTCGGCGGCAAGGGCGCCAACCTGGCCGAGATGTGCAGCCTCGGCCTGCCCGTCCCGCCGGGTTTCACCATCACCACCGAGGTCTGCAACGCCTATTACGCCAACGGCCGCACTTATCCGTCCGAACTCGAAGCGGACGTTACGGTTGCGCTCGACCATATCGGCCGGCTGACCGGCCGCCGCTTCGGCGATCCGTCGAAATTGCTCCTGGTGTCGGTGCGCTCCGGCGCTCGCGCCTCCATGCCGGGCATGATGGACACCGTCCTCAATCTCGGCCTCAATGACGAGACGGTCGAGGCGCTCTCCGCCGATTCCGGTGACGCCCGCTTCGCCTATGATAGCTACCGCCGCTTCATCCAGATGTATTCCGACGTCGTCATGGGGCTCGACCATGAAGTTTTCGAGGAGATCCTGGAGGATGAGAAGGCGAACCTCGGCCATGAGCTGGACACCGAGCTGACGGCGCTCGAATGGCAGGGCGTGATCGCGCTCTACAAGGCCAAGGTCGAGGAGGAACTCGGCAAGCCATTTCCGCAGGAGCCGCACGAACAGCTCTGGGGCGCCATCGGCGCTGTGTTCTCCAGCTGGATGAACAACCGCGCAATCACCTATCGCCGCCTGCACGACATTCCCGAGAGCTGGGGCACGGCGGTCAATGTCCAGGCCATGGTGTTCGGCAATATGGGCGATACGTCCGCCACCGGCGTCGCCTTCACCCGCAACCCGTCGACCGGCGAAAAGCAGCTCTACGGCGAGTTTCTGGTCAACGCCCAGGGCGAGGATGTCGTCGCCGGCATCCGTACCCCGCAGAACATCACCGAGGCGGCGCGCATCGCTGCCGGATCCGACAAGCCGTCGCTGCAGAAGCTGATGCCGGATGCCTTCCAGGCTTTCGTCGACATCTCCGACCGCCTCGAGAAGCACTACCGCGACATGCAGGATCTCGAATTCACGATCGAGCGCGGCAAGCTTTGGATGCTGCAGACCAGGTCCGGCAAGCGCACGGCCAAGGCAGCGCTCAGGATTGCCGTCGAGATGGCGAAGGACAAGCTGATTACCAGGGAGGAAGCGGTCGCCCGCATCGATCCTGCCTCGCTCGACCAACTCCTGCACCCGACCATCGATCCGAAGGCCGCGCGCGACGTCATTGGCGTCGGCCTGCCAGCTTCGCCGGGTGCGGCAACCGGCGAGATCGTCTTTTCCTCGGGCGATGCCGAGGACGCCAAGGCGCAAGGCCGCAAGGTTATCCTGGTACGCATCGAGACAAGCCCCGAGGACATCCACGGCATGCATGCGGCCGAAGGCATCCTCACCACGCGCGGCGGCATGACCAGCCATGCCGCTGTGGTGGCGCGCGGCATGGGCAAGCCCTGCGTGTCGGGCGCAGGGTCGCTACGCGTCGACTACAAGGCCGGGACTCTGATCTCGATGGGCCAGACCTTCCGCAAGGGCGACATCATCACCATCGATGGCGCCAACGGTCAGGTGCTGAAGGGCGCGGTGGCCATGCTGCAGCCGGAACTGTCGGGCGATTTCGCCGCCATCATGGAATGGGCCGACGCGGCACGCCGCATGAAGGTGCGCACCAATGCCGAAACGCCGCTTGATGCGCGCATGGCGCGCTCGTTCGGCGCCGAAGGCATCGGACTCTGCCGCACCGAGCACATGTTCTTCGACGGCGACCGTATCGTCGCCATGCGCGAGATGATCCTGGCCGACACCGAGAAGGACCGGCGCGCCGCGCTCGACAAGCTGCTGCCCATGCAGCGCTCGGATTTCCTCGAGCTGTTCGAGATCATGGCCGGCCTGCCGGTGACGATCCGCCTGCTCGATCCGCCGCTGCACGAGTTCCTGCCGAAGACGGAAGCCGAGCTGGCCGAGGTCGCGGCCGCGATGAAGGT
>NZ_RZSG01000714.1:0-3097 GCF_003997725.1 Mesorhizobium sp. M4A.F.Ca.ET.050.02.1.1 | reverse complement strand
CGAAAATGATCTCCGGCGCGGAGGCGCCCGCCGACAGGCCGAGCGTCGAGATATTGGCGATGTCGTTCCACGGAATCTCGGCGGCGCGCTGCACGAGAAGCGACATCGTGGCGCCGGCGCGTTCGGCGACTTCGACGAGACGCCGCGAATTGGAGGAGTTTGGGGCGCCGACGATCAGATAGAGATCGGCGCCGGCGGCGGTCTCCTTCACCGCTTCCTGGCGGTTGGTAGTGGCATAGCAGATCGATTCGGCGGCCGGCGCGTGCAACTCAGGAAAGCGCTCCGTGAGCGCGCGGATGATGCCAGCGGTGTCCTCGACCGACAGCGTGGTCTGGGTGACGAAGCCGAGTGCCGCCGGGTCGGCGGGCTCGAAAACGGCGGCGTCGGCCTCGGTCTCGATCAGAGTGACGGCGCCGTCCGCCAGCTGGCCCATGGTACCGATCACCTCGGGGTGGCCGGCATGGCCAATCATGAGCACATGGCGGCCGAGGCGCTGGTGGCGCATCGCCTGCTTATGCACCTTGGACACCAGCGGACAGGTGGCATCGAGGTAGAACAGGTTGCGCGCCTGGGCATCCGCCGGCACCGATTTCGGCACGCCATGCGCCGAAAAGACGACCGGCGACTTCCGATGCTCGGGAGGGATCTCGGACAACTCCTCGATGAACACGGCGCCCAGGCTCTGCAGCCCCTCGACGACATAGCGGTTGTGCACGATCTCGTGGCGGACGTAGACAGGCGCGCCGTATTTTTTCAGTGCCAGCACGACGATCTGGATGGCACGGTCGACGCCGGCGCAGAAGCCGCGCGGCTGGCAGAGCCTGATCGTCAGCGGTGGCTTTGTCTGAAGCATGATTGCGGACCGGTTGATCGGAGCTCGGAACTTAAGGCGCGAAATGAGGTGCGCGCCCCTGCCCTGTCAAGGGCGACGACAGCAATCACCCTGCTTTCGCCGGGCGGCGGAGCCTGAAAAGCAGGACGCCGGCAAGGGCGGCGGCAAGGCCGTACCAGGTGACGGCATATTGCAGATGGCTGTTCGGCAGATCGATAACGGTGACGCCGCCGACCGGCAGGCCGCCGGGGTTCGGCGTCTTGTCGGCGTCGATGAAGAACGGCACCAGGCCGGCGCCGGCGGGCAGGCCGGCGCTCGACGCCATGGCGCCGCGGTCCTTCCAGTAGAAGATGTTCTTGGCGAGATCATTGTCGGGCAGCATCATCGAGGGCTTCGCCGCCAGCGGGTTGCGGGCGAGCCCGGTTACAGTCACCTTGCCGGCGACCTCGCCTTGCGGCCGCTTGGCCGCATCCTTCAGGTCGTAGGGAACGAAGCCGCGGTTGATGAGCACGAAACGACCATCGTCGAGCTGCAACGGCGTGAAGACGTCGAAGCCGGAAGCGCCCTCCCAGGTGGCGAAGAAATGCCGTTCGCCGTGGTGCAGGAAGGTGCCGGTCACCGTCACGGGCGTGTAGTCGACGTCAGCCGTCGCGGCGAACTGCTTTTCGAGCTCGGCCAGCGGGCGCGGCGCCGAATGCGTGCGCTGGTCGATGGTCTGGAGCAGGCCCTCCTTCCAGTGCAGGCGCTGGACCTGCCAGGTGCCGAGCCCGACCAGGATGACGAACAGAGCCAGCGCAAGGATCAGCAGCAATGCCCGCCTGGGCCGGGACCTGCCTGCCGTCAGAGCGGATGCCTCGCTCATTCGCCGTGGTCCAGCCTGCCTTCGGCGGCCTTGTTGCGGTATTGCAGCGTCAAGAGCACGCCCTTGATCAGCCTGAGCGCCGTCAAGCACAGCACCAGCGCCAGCGGTATCCATAGCAGCAGGTGGACCCAGAGCGGCGGCCCGAGCGTCACCTCCATCCACAACGCCAGGCCAACGATGATGAAGCCGATGATCAGGATGACGAACACGGCGGGGCCGTCGCCGGCATCGGCAAAGGAGTAGTCGAGGCCGCAATTGACGCAGCGCTTGCCGACGCTGAGGAAGCCGGAAAACAGCTTGCCCTCGCCGCAGCGCGGGCAGCGGCCGTGCAGGCCAGCCGAGATCGGTTCGATGGGTGGCCAGATCGCCTTGTCGTCACTCATTGCTTGATCTCGATAGGTGTGCCAGCAGCCACCATCGTCCAGATTTCATCCATGTCAGAGTCCGTAACCGCAATGCAGCCATCGGTCCAGTCGACCAATTGAAGCAGCCACCCCAGCCAGCCAAAACCATTTGGCTGGCCGTGGATCATGATCATCCCGCCGGCGTCCACGCCGCGAGCCTGTGCCGCCGCGAGATCGTCGGCGTTCGGATACGAGATGTGGATCGATTTGTAGGCCGCGCTGTTTGCGTTACGCCAGTCGAGAACGTAGCGCCCCTCCGGTGTTCGCTCGTCGCCCTCCTGGTGTTTGTGGCCAAACGGCTCACTGCCCAGCGCGATGCTGAAACTGCGAAGGATCTTGCCGCCTTCGCCGATCAGCTCAAGTCGCCGCTCCGCCTTTTCAACCCGGACCAGATAGACCTGCTGGCCTGCAAGCGCAGGGAAAGACCAGACCATGCATGCGCAGACTGCACAAGGAATTCTCGCCAACATCGGCTACCGATGGCCGGCCATTGCGCCGAAAAGAAGAAGGCGGCCACGTCGCCGCAGCCGCCTCGTCACATTTCCTCGGACTGCAATCAGTGGGCTTCGATCATCGCGCCGTTCGAGGCCCAGACATAGACCGCGCTGAACAGGAACAGCCAGACCACGTCGACGAAGTGCCAGTACCAAGCTGCCGCCTCGAAGCCGAAATGTTGTTTCGGGGTGAAATCGCCCTTGATGGCGCGTATCAGGCAGACCAGCAGGAAGATGGTGCCGATGATGACATGGAAGCCATGGAAGCCGGTGGCCATGAAGAACGTGGCGCCGTAGATGGAATCCTTGAAGCCGAACGGCGCGTGCATGTACTCGTAGGCCTGCACCATGGTGAACAGCATGCCGAGCCCGACGGTCAGCACCAGGCCGTTGATCAGCCCCTTGCGGTCGCCATGGATGAGCGAATGGTGCGCCCAGGTCACCGTTGTGCCGGACAGCAGCAGAATGATGGTGTTGTAGAGCGGCAGGTGGAACGGGTCGAGGA
>NZ_RZSG01000713.1:0-3105 GCF_003997725.1 Mesorhizobium sp. M4A.F.Ca.ET.050.02.1.1 | reverse complement strand
GGTCGGCACCGATCCGGTCACCGAAACTTTGGCGACGACATCATGGCCGACGAGACCTGCGCCGACATCGCCATAGCCCTGCACGACGTTGAACAGCCCGTCGGGCAGACCGGCCTCTGAGTAGATCTCGGCCAGCGCCAGCGCCGACAGCGGCGTGTTCTCCGACGGTTTGAACACCATGGCGTTGCCCATGGCGAGCGCCGGCGCCGACTTCCAGCCGGCGATCTGGATCGGATAGTTCCAGGCGCCGATGCCGACGCACACGCCGAGCGCCTCGCGCCTTGTGTAGGCAAACGGTCCGCCGAGATCGACCGCCTCGCCGTTGAAGGCGGCGACCGCGCCGCCGAAATATTCCAGGCAGTCGGCGGCCGAGGGCGCGTCTGCCACCAGCGTCTCCTGGATCGCCTTGCCGGTATCGAGCGTCTCGATGCGCGCGAGATCCGCATTGCGTGCGCGAAGAATGTCGGCTGCGCGGCGCAGGATGCGCCCGCGCTCGACCGGTTTCAGCCGCGCCCAGGCCGGCTGCGCGGCGCGCGCGGCCTCGATCGCCAGTTCCAGCACGTTCGGCGTCGCTGAATGCAGCGTGGCGATGGTCTCGCCCGTCGCCGGATAGATCACCGGCAGCGGCGCGCCGCCCTCGTCCTCGATGTAGCGGCCGTTGACATAGTGCGATGCCGTGGGCTGGGCGCGCATGGTGTTCTCCATTGATGGTCGCTGGGCGGGAGGGCGCCAGCCTGACAATGCCCTATCGATCCGCCACCTGCCAGCGCGGATTGATCCAGGGTTCCTGGTTGGACGGCGCCAAAGGCGTGCGGCCGAGGATGTGATCGGAGGCCTTCTCGCCGGTCATGATCGACGGCGCATTGAGGTTGCCATTGGTCACCCGCGGGAAGACCGAGGAATCGGCGACGCGCAGGCCCTCGACCCCGATCACCCGGCATTCCGGATCGACGACGCTCATGAGGTCGTCGGCGCGGCCCATCTTGCAGGTGCCGCAAGGGTGGTAGGCGCTCTCGGCGTGATCCCTGATGAAGGCGTCCAGATCCTCATCCGACTGCACATGGCTGCCGGGCGATATCTCCTTGCCGCGAAAGCTGTCGAATGCCTTCTGGCCAAAAATCTCGCGCGTCAGCCGGATGCAGTGGCGGAACTCCGTCCAGTCGTCCGGATGCGACATGTAGTTGAAGCGGATCACCGGCTTCGCTTTCGCATCGGGCGAGCGCAGCGTCACCGAGCCGCGCGACTTCGAACGCATCGGTCCGACATGCGCCTGGAATCCGTGCGATTTCGCCGCCGCCTTGCCGTCATAGCGCACCGCCGCCGGGATGAAGTGGTACTGTATGTCAGGGTAGTCGACACCGGCCTGCGAGCGCACGAAGGCCGCCGCCTCGAAATGGTTGGTGGCGCCGAGGCCGGTCCTGAAGAACAGCCACTGCGCCCCGATCAACGCCTTGGAGAACGGGTTGAGCACCGAATTCAGCGTGATCGGCTTGGTCGATTCCTGCTGGATGTAGAGCTCCATATGGTCCTGCAGATTGCTGCCGACGCCCGGCCTGTCGGCCACCACTGCTATGCCGTTTTCCTGCAGATGCGCGCCCGGGCCGATGCCCGACAGCATCAGGATCTTCGGCGAATTGATCGACGAGGCCGCAACGATCACCTCACGTCGCGCCTTAACAACCTGAATCTGTTTGTTAGCTTCGATCTCGACCCCGGTGGCGCGTTGATTCTCGATGACCACGCGGCGGGCGAAGCCTTTGACCAAAGTGACGTTTTTGCGTTTCAGAGCCGGCTTCAGATAGGCATTCGCCGCCGACCAGCGGCGGCCGCCCAAAATCGTCTGCTCCATCGGGCCGAAGCCTTCCTGCTTCGATCCGTTGTAGTCGTCGGTCAGTTCGAAGCCGGCCTGGCGGCCGGCCTCGACGAAGGCGCCGTAGAGCGGATTCTTGCGCGTGCCGCGCTGCACATACAGCGGGCCGCTTTTGCCGCGCCAGCCATCCTCGCCGCCGTCGGCATCCTCCATGCGCTTGAAGTAGGGAAGCACGTCGGCGAAGCCCCAGCCGGTCGCGCCCTGTTCGGCCCAGTGGTCGAAGTCGCGCGCATGGCCGCGCACATAGACCATGCCGTTGATCGAGGACGAGCCGCCGATCACCTTGCCGCGCGGGGTGGCGAGCACGCGGCCGCCGAGATGCGGTTCCGGCTCGCTGGCGAAACCCCAGTCGTAGAGGCTCATGTTGAGCGGGATCGACAGCGCCGACGGCATCTGGATCAACGGCCCGATGTCTGTGCCGCCGAACTCGATGACGATCACCGAGTGCTTGCCGTCTTCCGACAGCCTGTAGGCCATGGCCGAGCCGGCGGAGCCGGAGCCGATGATGACGAAATCCGCTTCAAGCATTGTTCATATGCGCCATGAAATCGGCGAGCGAGACATTGCCGCCGGTAGCCACAACAAGGACGGTCTTTCCCGCCACGCTCACCTTGCCCCCAAGCAGCGCCGCCAGCGACGCCGCGCCCGACGGTTCCAGCACCAGCTTCATCCGCTCGAACGCGATCTTCATCGCTCGCCGCACCGAGGTGTCGTCGACGGTGACGCCACGCACGCCGGCCGCGCTCACCGCCGCGAAGGGTGCTTCGCCTGGCTTCCTCGCCATGAGCCCGTCGCAGATCGATTTCGGCCCGATCGGCATCGTCTCGATGGCGCCATGCGCCAGTGAGGAACCCATGCCGTTGAAGCCTTCCGGCTCGACCGCGATGACCTCGGTCTTCGGCGACTGGTAATGGAAGGCGAGCGACACGCCGCCGATCAGCCCACCGCCGCCAACCGAGCAGAACACCAGGTCGGCATGCGCGTCCTTCGCCGCCAACTGGTCGAGCGCCTCCAGCCCGGCGCCGGCCTGGCCGGCGACGATCTCGGGGTCGTCGAAGGGATGCAGCAGCGTGAGTCCCTCGGTCTCGGCAATCTCGCGCGCCTTGGCGGCCGCCACTTCCTCACGGGCGCGATCGCCATGGTCGGTGAGCACGACGCGCGCGGCGTAGCCGGCGGTGGCGTCACGCTTGGCGGCCGGCGCATCGATCGGCATAACGATGGTGACGGGAATGCCG
>NZ_RZSG01000712.1:0-3111 GCF_003997725.1 Mesorhizobium sp. M4A.F.Ca.ET.050.02.1.1 | reverse complement strand
ATGCCCATGCGCGAGGCCGTGGCGATTTCGGTGCGCACCTGATCGACATCGGCATCGGTCGGCAGCAGCGTCTCGACCACGGAGGCGTCCATGCCGGCTTCGCGGGCGGCTGCGGTCAGCACGGCGTGATCGCCAAGATTGGCGCCTTCCTCGAAGTTGAGCTGGAACAGCCGGCGCACCAGCCGGTTCTGCACCGCCTCGCCGGCGGTTCCCGCCCAGCGGATGACTCGGTGCGCGTCCAGCGTGTTGGCCGCCACCTTGATGGCGCCGAAGGCAAAATGGATGCCTTCAGCCTCGCCCAGCGGTTCGATCCGGGCATGGATCTGGCGGATGCGCTCCTCGCTGCCGAACTTGGCGATCATGTATTGGCGGCGATCCATGCCTCCGGGCGGGATGGTCGGATCGAGCTGGAACGGCCGCCAGCGCACATCCACCTCGATGTCGCCAGCCATGGCGATCGCCTTGTCGAGCCGTTTCTGACCGATGAAGCACCACGGACAGACGACATCGGACACGACATCGACGGTGATCGAGTTCTCGGCGGTCATTGTCGTCTCCTGTTTCGGGAGGGTCAGTTGGGCTTTCGCCACCAGACCGGCAGCTGATAACCGAATATGGGGGTCTTTTGCGGATGTTCCAGGTAGTTCCAGTAGGCGAGCCACTGCTGCGTGTTGTATTGCATCGGCACCATGTAGTTGCCTGAGATCAGCAACCGGTCGAGGACGCGAACGGCGGCGACATAGTCTTCCTTGGTTCGCGCCTTCAGCATCGCATCCATTGCCGCGTCTATCGCGGGATCGGCAACGCCGGCCAGATTGAAGGAGCCTTCCCTTTTGGCTTCCGAAGAGCCCCAGCGAAAGGTCTGCTCGATGCCGGGGGACAGCGAGTTGCTGAACCCGCTCGAACCGATCAGCACCTCGAAATCGAAGCGCTGTTTACGCGACTGGATTTGGTCGGCCTCGAGGCTGCGGATGGTCACATCGATGCCGATCTTCTGCAGCGTGCGCTGATAGATAGTGGCAAAACGCTCCTCGTCCTGCGAGGCGGTTAGGATTTCGAAGCCGAAGGGATTTCCCTTGGGGTCCAGCAGAACCCCGTCCTTGACGGCATAGCCTTCGCTCTTCAGCAAATCGAATGCCGCCTTCAGCACCTTGCGATCCTGGCCCGTGCCATCATTCACCGGCGGCCTCCAGGTGCCTTCCATGACATCGGCCGGCACGCGGCCGGGGTAGGGCGCGAGCAGCGCCTTCTCTCTGTCTCCGGCCGGATGACCGAGCGCGGATAGCTCGGAATTCTGCCAGTAGCTCATGGTGCGCGTGTACTTGCCGCCGAACAGGTTCTTGTTCGCCCATTCGAAGTCGTAGAGCATCCCTAGCGCGCGCCGCACGACCGGGTTGGAAAACTTCTCCAGCCTTGTGTTGAACAGGAATCCGGTCACGACAGGCGGTATGCCGGTGTCGAAGGTTTCGGCGATCACTTCGCCACGATGGAAAGCGGGAAAATCGAGATCGCGCTCACGCTTGACCGGATCGCTTTGGTCGTCGACGGCGCAGATGCCTTTCTTGAAAGCTTCCGTCTTGGCATTGTCATTCAGGAAATACTCGATGGTGATCTGGTCGTAATTGTCGAAGCCGCGTTTCGAAGGGAGGTCCTTGCCCCAGTAGTCGGGATTGCGCTTGAAGACGATGCGTTGGCCAGGTTGCACCTTGTCCACCGTGTAGGGTCCGCTGCCGATCAAAGGCTTCAGTGTCGTCTTGTCGAAGGTATCCCTGTCAAAAGCGTGCCTGGGGATGATCGGTGTCAACGCGATGATCAGCGGGGTCTCGCGATTAGCCTTGTCGTTGAAGGTGAATTTCACGCTGTGCTCGCCGGTCTTTTCCAGCTTGGCGATCATGCTCATGCGAACGCTGTAGGGCGGGCGGCCCTTGTCGGTGAAGACATCGTAAGTGAACAGCACGTCCTCCGGCGTCACCGGCTGGCCGTCCGACCATTTTGCGTTCGGGTTGAGATGGAATTCGATCGACTTGCGCTCCGGATCCATGTCTGCGCTGTCGGCAAGCAGGCCATAGAGGCTGAAAGCCTCGTCGTAATTGCGCTGCATCAGCGGTTCGAAGACGAGGTTGCCGTAGGTGAGATCCAGCATGCCGCGCGCCGTGGTGCGCAGGCTTTTCAGGATGAACGGGTTGAGATTGTCGAAGCTGCCGACCACACAATAGGTGATGCTGCCGCCCTTCGGCGCATCGGGATTGGCGTAGTTGAAATGCGTATAGTCGGCCGGCAGCGCCGGCTCGCCCTGCATGGCGATGGCGTGCTTCGGCTCCGACTGCACCGGTCCAGGCGAAAGGGTCAGAAACGAGGTCGCGGCTATCAGCCAAACGAGAACGCGGCCCATGACCGACTCCTTGCCAGGCGGCTTGATGATTCGGAATGCACCCTAGAGCATTTCACGCGGCGATTGAATCGCCGCTGCGTCGGGAATTCGAACGAGGTTTCCTGAGGCTTCGACGCCGGCGGGCTGCGCCAAGAATTGCAGCCTACGGGCTGGATTCGCCGGAGCTGGCAGTGTAACACGCGCTCCGAAGTCATGCTGTTGCCTCATTTCGGCAACAGGTAGCTGGACCACGCGGCGCGAATAAGCCGGTCCCGGGATCATTGAGAGGAAGTACACCATATGACGAGCCTGAACAGCAACGCGTACCGCCTTTCGGTCCTGGCCGCAGGCGTGATCGGCTTTCTGGGCGCTGAACTTCCGGCTGCCTCCGCGCAGCAGCAGCAGATTCCGCAGGGCTGGTTCAAGGCCTGCACCAAGCAGGAAGATGTCGACATCTGCAATGTCCAGAACATCGTCACCGCCGGCAATGGCCAACTCGTCACCGGCATCAGCCTGATCGAGCTGAAGGGCAAGGTGAACCGCAAGGTGTTCCAGGTCACGGTCCCGACCGGCCGTCTGGTCCCTCCCGGCATCGGCCTGCAGATCGACACCGGCAAGGCGCAGAAGCTTGACTATGTGATCTGCTTCCCCGACCGCTGCGTGGCCGAAGTGCCGCTGACCGATCAGCTCGTCGCTTCCTTCAAGAAGGGCCAGGCAATCACGCTTACCTCGGTCAATTT